>JAYTWB010000430.1:0-14968 GCA_043743655.1 Cyanobacteriota bacterium
CACAATTAAATATAAAACCCCAAAATCTGTACCGCCCGCGTAGCGGGCGGTACAGATTTTGTTTCTGGTTTTTTAATTTAACGAGATACTTAGTTAAATAATATGAGCGGTGCTTTGTGCCGCCTATACTTGAGAAAAGAAATTAGGAAAGCGCGATCGTGAAAAGAAGTATGCAAAGACGAACTAAGGTCAAACAATGGAAAGCAGTTGTATTATTGCTAGTCATCGGGATGTGTTCGCTGCTGCTTTGGGGTTGCTCGGTCAAATCAGAAGCTCTCGCCAATCGCCTCGTAGTTCCGCTTGATAGTGATATCAAAACTTTTAATCCAGTTCTCATTCAAGATGCCTATAGCGGTATTGCGATCGGCTATACGCTAACTGGGCTGATTAGTGAGAACCCGATCACCAAAGAAGTAGAACCTGAACTTGCGGAAAAATGGGAATTTCAGCAAGATGGTAAACAACTTATTTTCACGATGCGTCCCGATCTGAAATGGTCAGATGGTCAGCCGCTGACAGTTGACGACGCTCTATTCACCTATCAAGACATTTTGTTTAATGAGAAAATTCCATCGGGTAGCCGTGATGTGTTGCGAATTGGTAAATCACAGACTTTACCTAAAGTCGAGAAACTAGACGATCGCCGTATTTCTTTCTTTCTTAGCGAACCCTTTGCCCCTGCTTTACGCACAATCGGCGGGACGGGTATTTTACCAAAACATATTTTTGCCGCCACGATCAAGGAAGACCCTAATGATAAGGACAAAAAGTTAAAGTTCTTAGAAACATGGAATCTCAGCACTCCTGTTAATCAATTGGTTGGTAGCGGCGCTTACATCATTCAAGAATATCGCCCATCAGAACGATTAATCTATAAACCAAATCCCTACTATTGGAAAAAGGGAAAACCATATATCGAAAAATTTGTAATGCAGATTGTGGAATCTCCTGATACAGCATTACTAAGATTTCGCTCAGGCGACCTCGATATGTATCGTCTCCGAGGTGAAGACTATCAACTACTCAAGCGTTTTGAAGAGCGCGATCGCTACAAAATCTATAATGCTGGTCCCTCCACAGGTGAATCATTCATCATGTTCAATTTGAATAAAGGTAAAAATCCGAAAACTAATGAATCCTTTGTTGAGCCAATCAAGTCAAAATGGTTTAATGATGTTGATTTTCGCCGTGCGATCGCTCATGCCCTCAACCGCGAAGCGATGATTACCAACCTATCGCGCGGTCTAGCCCAAAATCAAGATTCACCGATTTCTATCCCTAGCCCTTACTTTTTATCTCCCGAAAAAGGGCTTAAAGTTTATGATTACCAGCCTGAAAAATCAAAAGAGATTCTCTTAAAAGCAGGATATAAATATGATCAGCAGAAGCAATTGTTAGATGCACAAGGTAATCTAGTCCGCTTTACTTTACTTTGCCCTGCGGGTGGGAGGGTTACATTGGGAGCGCAAATTAAAAATGATTTAGAAAAAATTGGGATGAAGATTGACTTCAATCCAGTTGATTTTCGGATTATTTCTGACAAACTCGACAACTCGAAACAATGGGATGCGACCATTCTTGGCTTTACAGGTGGCGCTGAACCGAATAGTGCGATTAATCTTTGGGCAACCGATGGTGATTCTCATTTATTTAATAAAGGACCAGTTGGCGATGAAAAACCTTTTATCGGTCGAGAGGTTGCGGATTGGGAAAAGAAAATCCATGATTTGATGATCAGTGGCGCGCAGGAACTCGATGAGCCTAAGCGCAAAGCCATCTATGCCGAATATCAACAATTAGTGCAGGAGCAGTTACCGCTTATCCATTTAACAATTCCGCTTTATTTAGTTGCTGTACGCGATCGCGTTGATAATGTCCAAATGTCTGCACTCGCGGGTAGTACGGGTGTAACAGGCGGATTATGGAATGTGGAAATCTTAAAGCTAAAAAGCTAGTTTTGATTCCCTATACCACCCGAATCACTTTTTCTGATCGGACTAAATCACTCTCGCCCGCAAAAATTGAGCGTCCTTGACTACTTGGCAACTCTAAAGGAATCGCTCCTAACGGCATCTGCACGGTTCTCAATCCGATGTCATTTTCTTGACCAATTAAGAATGTCACGGGTAGATCGAGTCTAGGATCGGCGATCGCGATCATGCTCACTAATTTGTCCGATCGCGTGGCAAACTTGAAACATTGAGCGCCGATCGCACCACGGACAGCAGCGCGAATATTGCTCGCTAATATGCGTTTGGCAAAACCTGCGGCAGTGATTAAAACTAGCTCAGAGTTGGGCTGATTTTGTAAATCAATAATCGATACGCCGATCTGAGTTTCCGCACTTCCTAATCGCAGGGCAATATTTCCTGCGGCAGCTCTGCCGACTGTAGGAATTTGGTTCTGATCAGCTTTGAGTCGCAAAATCCTACCAGCGGAAGTGGCGATCGCTAACTCTTGATCAATGCCGACAATATCTGCCCAAAAAAGTGAGTCATCTTCCTTGAATTTAGCCGCAACTAAGCCCCGCGCACTCATATCCGCAAACTCGGAAAGCAGCGATCGCTTGATTTTGCCTTGACTAGAAAGTAAGACTAAACCTTGAGTTGGTGCAGAGTTTAATTGAGGATTCTTTTCCCACACAAATTGCGAGACAATGCGATCGCTGCCATCGGGCAGAAGCGTAATTAAGGGAGTACCGCGCCCCTTATTTTTGGTAACTGGAATATTGGCGATCGCAACTGGAAATGCTCGACCTGAATTAGTTAGCACGACCAGTTCGCGATCGCTACGAGTGTCATAAGTCGCGATCGTCACGTCATCAGTGAGGTCAGCCGACTGTGAGGAGTTACCTTCTAAGCTTTTGACATAGCCTTTGTAAGTAACTTGCACGGTGACATCTTGCGGCGCGGCAACAGGGATATTTAGTTCTGTCGTCAGAGAGATAAGTGGAACTTCTTTTGGTTGCTTAGCTTGTTTATCTTTTGGGGATTTGCGATCGCTAGTTTTCTCGCTCACCTTCTCAACTACTTTCTCAGTTTTAGCATTTCTAGTATTTGCTCTAATATTTGCTTTAGGTACTTCTAGTCCAGAAGTGTTAATACTAATATCTTTACTGATATTTTTGCGATTTTCAAGTAGATGCCAAGCAAGATGAGTCCGTCTCTGGTCACTATGTTTCTTTTTATGATCGCGCAATTCTTTTTTGAGATACTTGATCAACTCATGGCGATCGCCTAGCAATCTCTCTAACTTGGTAATTTGCTGCTGCAAGGTTTCTAATTCTTCACGCAATTTTTGCTGCTCGATCGCCGTAATGCGGCGCAAAGGCATCGAGAGAATCGCTTCAGCTTGGGTCTCTGACAACGCAAATTCAGTTTGCAGATCGGTCTTGGCAAAGGCGCTATTACTGGCAAAGCGTAAAACTCTGATCAAGCGATCAATATCTTGCAAAACCAGCACCAATCCCTCGACCAAGTGCGATTTTTCTTGTGCTTTCTGCAATTGATAACGAAAACGCTTAACTAAAGTCTGTTCGCGAAAAGTCAGAAACTCTTGCAGTAGTTCGCGCAAACTCATTTGCTTCGGGATCGAACCCTGAAGAGCTAGTAGACTTGCGCCAAAAGTTGATTGCAGCGCGGTTTTACGATATAGCTGATCGAGTACGGACTCAGGAGCCGTATCTTTCTTTAGTTCGATCACTACTCGCATTCCCTCGCGATCGCTTTCATCACGAATATCAGAAATGCCCTCAATTTTGGCATTGTTTACCAAATCAGCAATTTTCTCGATCCATGCTGATTTATTTACCTGATAGGGCAGCTCAGTAATAATAATTGCCAGTTTTTGCCGCTTGCCCGTCCCTTTACCGCCAAATTGCTCAACTGCCGCCACACCGCGGACGATAATGCTCCCCCGCCCCGTCAAGTATGCCTCGCGCACACCTTCTTTATTCATAATGATCCCACCTGTCGGAAAGTCAGGTGCAGGGATCAGCTTTAGCAACTGCTCATCAGCTAAATCTGGATTGTCCAGCAAAGCGATCGCGCCATCGACAACCTCACTCAAATTATGCGGCGGAATATTGGTCGCCATGCCCACGGCGATCCCCGTTGATCCATTCAGCAACAATATCGGCAACTGGGCTGGCAACACAGCTGGCTCTTGCTCAGAGCTGTCAAAGTTATCAACAAAATCAACCACATCTTCTTCAATTTCGCTCAGCATCGCCTCGTTGCCGATCGCCGCCAACCGACATTCGGTATAACGCATCGCCGCCGCAGGATCGTTATCCACCGAACCAAAGTTGCCATGCCCCGCCAGCAATGGGTAACGGCTAGAAAAGTCTTGCACCAAGCGCACTAGGGCATCATAAACCGACTGATCGCCATGGGGATGATATTTGCCCAGCACATCACCCACGACCCGCGCGCATTTACGAAAAGGGCGATCGGGGACAAGCCCCAGCTGATGCATAGCATAGATAATTCGACGATGCACAGGTTTTAGCCCATCACGCGCATCAGGTAAGGCGCGACCAACAATCACGCTCATCGCATACTCTAAGTACGATCGCTGCATCTCTGTCTGCAATGAAGTCGGTATGATCTTCCCCCCATTTGACTCCGACCCAAAATCTAGCTGTTGCTGTGCCATAAAATCTACAAACGCTATACACGATAAATCACAATGATAAAAACAATGTAACAGCAAACTCAGTAACAGCAAACTCAAGTCGTTTAGTATCTTCTCATCAAAAGATAAAGGGGGGATGCTTTGCATCCCCCTTTATCTTTTTGATCTTTTTGAGTTTTTTAGATTTTTGGATATAGCTTCATCAACGCTTGGACTTGCTCAGCATGATAAGAACTGCGCGTAAGCGGAGACGAAACCACTTGCAAAAAGCCCATCTCTTGACCAGCCACCCGCCACTTCTCAAACTGCTCAGGCGTAACAAATTCATGCAAAGTCAAATGCTTAGCAGAAGGTTGCAGATATTGTCCAATCGTAATGATGTCGCAATCCACCGCTCTCAAGTCGCGCATTACTTCGATCACCTCTTCATGAGTTTCACCCATTCCCACCATGATTCCTGACTTGGTATAGACCCAGGGTGCGATTTCACGAGCGCGCTGCAACAGTTCTAAACTACGCTGATATTCTCCTTGTGGACGCACACGGCGATATAAACGTGGCACTGTCTCCGTATTGTGATTGAGAACATGAGGACGCGCTTCTAAAATCGTGGCTAATGCTTCCCAATTAGCACAAAGATCGGGAATTAGCAGCTCAACTGTTGTCTGTGGCATCAACTTGCGGATTTCTTCTAGGCAACGCACAAACTGAGAAGCGCCTCCATCAGCTAAGTCATCACGATTGACCGAAGTAACGACTACATGTTTGAGATTCATCCGCCGTACTGCTTCACCGAGGTTAATTGGTTCTAGCGGGTCGAGAGCTTGAGGCTTTTTTTCAAAATCAATATCGCAATAAGGACAAGCCCGCGTACAAGCTGGTCCCATAATCAAAAATGTGGCAGTACCTTGATTAAAACATTCGCCGATATTAGGGCAAGATGCTTCTTCGCAAACGGTTTTTAGCCCCAAATCGCGCAAAATTTCTTTAACATTGCCAACGCGCTCCCACTGAGGGGCTTTGACGCGCAACCAATCTGGTTTAACTGCCATATATTATTTGTATCCAGTATTTTTATTCAGCTTGTGCTGTTCATTCTGCTTTTAAGAGTTTCTGTATTTCAACACCAGATTATTTTAGCACTAGCGCCTGTTTCGACCAGAAGCCCATGTTAATCTATAAGTAATCTAATGAGTGTAGGTCGCGACTTACACTCATCTAATTATGCTGAGATTCGAGATAGCTATGACTGGATTTGTTGGGCTGCATGTTCATACTGAATATAGTTTGCTCGATGGGGCGAGCCAAATCCCTGACATGGTAAATCGCGCCGTGGAGTTAGGAATGCCTGCGATCGCACTTACTGATCATGGGGTGATGTATGGGGCGATCGAGCTGATCAAAGTTTGCCAAGCTAAGGGAATCAAGCCCATCATCGGCAACGAAATGTATGTCCTGAATGGGGATATTACGATCCAGTACAAGAGAGAAGAAAAAAAGAAGAAATATCACCAATGCGTTCTTGCCAAAGATACCCGAGGCTATCGCAATCTGGTTAAACTCACCACAATTTCTCATTTGCAAGGCTATCAAGGCAAAGGAATTTTTGCGCGTCCTTGCATTAACAAAGATTATTTACTGCAATATAAAGAAGGCTTAATGCTCACCTCTGGATGCTTGGCGGGTGAAGTTCCCCAAGCCATCATGAATGGTGATCCGAAACTAGCGAGGGAAGTAGCCGCTTGGTATAAAGAACATTTTGGCGATGATTATTATTTAGAAATCCAAGATCATGGCTATCCTGAAGATCGGATTGTGAATGTCGAGATTTGTAAGATTGCGAAGGAACTAGGCATCAAGGTCATCGCGACAAATGACTCTCACTTTACCTCTTGCTTAGATGTGGAAGCTCATGACGCACTGCTTTGTATTCAAACAGGAAAATTAATCTCAGATGAGAAGCGCTTGCGATATAGCGGTATGGAATATATCAAGTCCTATGATGAGATGAAGCGACTGTTTCGCGATCATTTAGAAGATGATGTCATCGAAGAATCCCTTGCAAATACACTCCTCGCGGCGGCTAAGGTCAAACCTTATGACTTGATGCGTGATCCTAGTGCGGCGGATTATCCGATTCCTGAAGGGCATACTGCCGATACTTATTTTGAAGAGGTGACATGGCAAGGACTGCTGCAAAGGTTTAATGCGAAGACCCATGCCGAGATCACGCAGGAATATCAAGAACGCTTGCGGTTTGAGCTAGGCATCATCATGCAAATGGGCTTTGCGACTTATTTCTTAGTTGTTTGGGATTATATCAAATATGCCAGAGATCGAAAAATTCCTGTTGGTCCTGGGCGCGGCAGTGCCGCAGGTTCGTTAGTTGCTTATTCGTTAGGTATTACCAATATTGACCCGATCCATCATGGTCTTCTATTTGAAAGATTTCTCAATCCTGAACGGAAGTCGATGCCCGATATTGATACCGATTTTTGTATTGATCATCGCGGTGAATTAATCGAATATGTGACCCAACGCTATGGACAGGAACGGGTTGCTCAAATTGTCACTTTCAACCGCTTGACTTCTAAGGCAGTTCTTAAAGATGTGGCAAGAGTGCTAGATGTGTCCTATAGCGAATCTGACAAGATGGCGAAGATGATTCCTGTTTCGCGCGGTAAGCCAGCTAAGTTAAAGGTGATGATTTCGGAAGCTTCGCCCGCACCAGAGTTTCGCGATCGCTACAAAAATGATCCCAAAGTATTTGAATGGCTGGACATGGCAATGCGAATAGAGGGGGTGAACAAAAGTTCGGGTGTTCATGCGGCAGGAGTGGTGATTTCACCGTTTCCGTTGGATGAAGTCGTGCCGTTGCAGCGCAGTAATGAAGGACAAGTCGTGACGCAATACACGATGGAGGACTTGGAATCCCTCGGTTTGCTAAAAATGGACTTTTTGGGGTTGCGAAATCTAACCACGATCGAGCATACCAGTAAGCTAATTCGGGAAGGTCAAGAGCCAGATTTTCATATCGATGCGATCGCCCCCGATATGCTCACTGAGGCAAATCAAAAAACCTACAAGCTACTTGAAAAAGGTGATTTAGAAGGCATTTTCCAATTAGAATCATCAGGCATGAAACAGATTGTGAAAGACCTTAAGCCTTCTAATATTGAAGATATCTCTTCGATTCTTGCTCTCTATCGCCCAGGCCCATTAGATGCAGGATTAATTCCCAAGTTTATTAACCGTAAGCATGGTCGTGAGGCGATCGAGTATCAAGATGCTCTGCTAGAGCCAATCTTACACAATACTTATGGGGTATTATGTCTAGCTAAGGGAACTTTAATCGCTAAGCCTGATGGCACAAGTACACCAATTGAGAATATTCGCAAAGGTGATGTGATTCTCTCTTCTGATGGTAAGCGAGTATGGTCAGCAAAAGTTGCGAAGCAATGGCAAAGTGGGTTTAAATCCATTGTCAAGATTACGCTTTCAACTGGTACAGAAATTTACTGTACTCCAGAGCATCGTTTTCTCACCCCACAAGGAGATCAGTTTGTATACCAGTTAAAACCTTTAGTTGAAGCTGGTGATACTATCACCTACGGAACATTCCTTTTTGAATTAAATTCTACTTACTTACAAGATTTACGACCTGTATTTGTTACATCTATTCAAGACTGGGGAACAGAAGAATGTTATGACATTGAAATGGTAGATCAAAAATCGCCCTATTTCCTTGCTAATGGAGTGGTTACTCATAACTGTTATCAAGAACAAATCATGAAAATGGCGCAGGACTTAGCGGGATATTCTCTTGGTGCTGCGGATATGTTGCGGCGGGCGATGGGTAAAAAGAAACCTGAAGAGATGGAAAAGCAGCGTTCTATTTTCCTTGATGGTTGTGCTAAAAATGGAATCAGGTCAGAAATATCTAATGATCTCTTCGATCAGATGGTGATTTTTGCGGAATATTGTCTCAGTTACGATACTTTAGTGCGAACTGTGGAATATGGTCTGATGCCGATTGGTAAGATTGTAGAGCAGCAAATAGCATGTCAAGTTTACAGCGTTGATGAGAATGGATTAGTCTATACTCAACCGATCGCACAGTGGCACGATCGCGGTGAGCAAGAGGTATTTGAGTATGAGCTAGAAAATGGCGATCGCATTAAAGCTACCAAAGATCATAAATTCATGACTACTGACGGCGAGATGTTTGCGATCGATGAGATTTTTGAGCGTGGGTTAGATTTAGCGATCGCGTAAGTTAGTCTTTATGAATCATAACTCCCAAGCCTTGTAACTTTACAAATGCTTCAGAATAACTACGAGCCGTAATTCCAAATTGGGCGCGGATAGTAGGAAGTCCCATAGATTTCAAATCTGACTCTTTAAATTTAACCACTTGACCATCATCACTAGCATTATTAGATAGGGCAACTAAAATAGTTATAATCAGATTTGTAAACGTTATAAAGTGAATCATTTCATAAGTATCTATAGTTAGAGTTATATCAAAATGAAATAAGTTATCAATATGAGAACTATTACACTTCAAGTCGATGCTGAAGTCGCTCAGGCGTATCAGGAAACTAACGCTACTGACCGTAAAAAAATAGGAATGTTATTTAGTATTCTGCTGCAAAAAGAGTTAAAAAAGACACCTTTAATGCAAGTTATGGATGATATTGGCTATCAAGCTGAAAAGAATGGATTAACTCCTGAAATTTTAGAGTCAATTCTTGCTGATGAAGATTAATCGATTAGTTTTCGATACGAATGTCATTGTCAGCGCTTTGATGTTTCCAAGTTCTTTGCCAAGACAAGCGTTTAACCTTGCTTATGCTACTAGCAAAATTTTAGCTTCTACAGCAACTATTCTAGAATTGGAAGAAGTTCTCAGGCGTAAAAAATTTGAGAAGTATCTCTCATTGGAAAAGCGCATAGAATTTATTGCTAGTTTCTTTGGCGATGTAGAAATTATTACAATCATTCAGAAAGTTACAGCTTGCCGCGATCGCAAAGATGATAAATTCTTGGAACTGGCTGTCAATGGCAAAGCTGATTACATCATCACTGGCGATCAAGATTTACTCGTCTTGAATCCATTTCAAGATATTTCGATTATTCTTGTATCAGATTATTTGAGCTTGTGAAGAATCATAAATTCATGACTACTGACGGCGAAATGCTGGAGATCGATGAGATTTTTAAGCGTAGATTAGATTTGGCGATCGCGAAATGAACTAGACATGCGATCGCATTTTTTTTGAGCTAAAATCAGATTATATAAGCTCTTTAATCCATAATTAACCTTCAAAAACGATGCAAGTTACTATTGAAGTACCCGATGAAGTTGCATTACAGGCAAATCAAACAGGTTTTTCTGTGCAGGAATTTATAATGCAAGCAATTCAAAGATATATACATCAGGAAGTTCCTTTAGCTCATACCAAAACTTGGCAACTGTGTGGGGAATTGCAAGTTAAAAACAATCTGGGTATATCGATTTATAGCGATCTAGATGTGGTTACTAACTATGCTAAAAGTATTGATGATGTTCTTTATGGCAATCTGTAATGACAGAAGTTCTAGTTGAGACATCATCATGGGTAATTCTCTCAATGATCACAAGTTAGAAGGGCGATCGCATTTTTCTTAATCTCTAAAAGACTGGGATTTAGCTAGAGATATTAAAAGGCATCTATGCTAATCTAGGTATATAAAACCATGATTATCTTAAGTTCTATATAAAAACCCTAAATGATTTAGAACTGCCATAAAACTTAAAAACAAGTAATTAAAGTAAGAAACAAAAATACATGAATGGAGCAAGATTTATTCATCAACTAAAGATTCAAAACTTTCTTTCGTATGGAAGCACTGAACAAATAATTGATTTAGAACCGCTTAATGTAATTATTGGAACTAATGCTTCAGGCAAATCCAACTTGCTTGAAGTAATTGGATTTCTTCAAGCATCACCAAAAGACTTAATGAAACCAATTCGGGATGGGGGTGGAGCTAGAGAATGGTTTTGGAAAGGTAGTAATGACATTTCTCCTGTAGCAAAAATCGAAGCATTAATTAATCATCCTGATGGCACAATGCCACTACGTCATAGGCTTGAGTTTGCTCTGGTTTCTGAGCGTCTAGAGATTATTGACGAGGTAATTGAGAATAAACAAAAAGCCCATCCTGACGAAAAAGATGTTTATTTTTACTATCGTTACCAACATGGAAATCCGAAAATCAATATAAGAATGTCAAAAGGAATTCGTCCCTCTAGTAAAAGACTATCAGAATATCGAAATCTAATCAGGGAGTCATTGAAACCCGATCAATCTGTACTTTCTCAGCGTAAAGATCCCGATCTTTACCCTGAGTTAACCTATCTAGCTAATCAGTTTTCTGAGATAAAGCTTTATCGCGAGTGGAACTTCGGTAGATATACAGCAGCGCGAATACCGCAGAAAGTAGATTTACCAGAAGACTTCCTTTTAGCAGATGCCAGCAACTTAGGTTTAATTCTCAATAACTTGCAACACCGTATTGGCATGAGTCAGATAACTGAAAAGATGCAGGAATTTTATGCCTTAGTAGAAGATATTACAACAAAAATATCTGGCGGTACGGTTCAAATTTTTCTACATGAAAGAGGCTTAAGACAACCAATACCAGCAAATCGTTTATCTGATGGGACATTACGTTATCTATGTTTACTTTCAATACTTTTAGATACTACCCCGCCGCCTCTAATTTGTCTTGAAGAACCAGAGTTAGGCTTACATCCTGATATTTTACCAACACTTGCTAATTTACTAATTGAAGCATCACAACGCACCCAATTAATTGTAACTACACACTCTGATGTATTAATTTCAGCATTTAGTGAAGTACCTAACGCAGTGCTAGTTTGCGAACGTGATGAAACAGGCAGTCATTTGAACAGGGTAGATCCTGACAATGTAAAAAACTTATTACAAGACTATACCCTTGGTGAATTGTGGCGTATGGGTGAATTGGGGGGTAATCGATGGTAACTAAGATTAAAATCTATATGGAAGGTGGTGGAAAGGATAAAAATGGTAAAGCAATGCTCAGAGAAGGAATGACAAAATTTTTGCAGAAAGCAACGGCTAGTTCTGGCAAATTTCAAGTTACTTGCTGTGGCAGTAGAAACGAAGCATTGGATATGTTTAGAACGGCTCTCGAAAGACCGAATGAGAATTCTCGTTATATTTTTTTGCTCGTCGATTCAGAGGCATTTGTTAGAGATGACGTTGATGGAATTAAAAGACCCAAACAGCATTTGCAAACCCGCGATCCTTCTTGGAATATGCAAGGCATGGATGAGGATAAAATTCATTTCATGGCTCAAGTTATGGAAAGTTGGTTTATTGCCGATACTGAATCTCTAGCTGGTTTCTATGGACAGAATTTTAATCGTAATGCTATCCCTAGAAATAATAACGTTGAAGAGATTGAGAAATCAAAAATAGAAACAGCTTTAGTGGACGCGACCAAAAATACGACAAAAGGAAAATATCATAAAATCCAACATGGGGCTAAAGTCTTGGCAATTATCAATCCCAATGTTTTTCGTGGTAAAGCATCCTACTGTGAGAGGTTCTTGAAAGCTCTTGATATTTAAAATCATCGTAGTTAATCATTGAATAAGCAATTTCAAAACCAAATTAATCAACAACACTATAACTTAGAAGGCTTAGGACAGCTAAACATAGTTGATGAAGATTAAGCGAATTGTCTTTGATACGAATGTCATTGGGCGAGATGAGTTGCGATCGCAGATTTTTTAGAGCGTGGGTTAGACTGTGCGATCGCAGAATAAAAACTAATTTCAGAACATCAACTCATTTAGGACTGATACTATCTAAAATCATCTGCTCTGCAACGATCGCTGTCAAAGGACGCGCAAATAAATATCCTTGACCAAACTCACAACCTAACTTTTTCAAGATGTCTGCTTGTTCAACTGTTTCCACACCTTCGGCGACCACACTCATATTTAGAGTATGGGCAAGCACCGTAATTGTCCGCACAATTTCAATATTCTCACCGCCCTCACTCATCTGATTGACAAAAGCACGATCGATTTTGAGAATGTTAATTGGGAAGCGATGTAAATAACTAAGTGAAGAATATCCCTGTCCAAAATCGTCAATACTGAGTTGAATGTCGCGCGCTCTCAATTGTGAAAGTTTGTTAATTGTCTGTTCACCTTGATCCATTAACGTACTTTCAGTTATTTCTAAACGAATAGAACTACCAACCACACCAGTCTTAAATAGAATCTCATCTAATTTATCTAATAAATCTGGCTCACGAATTTGATGACTAGCTAAATTTATACTCATCTTTAAGTCAGCAGCTTGAGGAAACTTATTTAGCCAAGTTTGAATCTGTTGGCACGCCTCACCCATTACCCAATCGCCGATCGCCACGATTAAGCCTGTATCTTCGGCAAGAGGAATAAACTCAATGGGAGAAACTAAACCGCGTTTGGGATTTCTCCAACGGATTAACGCCTCAAACCCAGATAAACGATCAGTTTTTAAACAGATAATTGGTTGGTAATGAAGCTCAAATTCTTGATGATCTAAGGCGTAATGCAGTTCACTCTCTAGTTGAGTCAATCTGAGCGTTTGTTCATACATCTCTTGATCAAAGAGCGTGTAGCGCCCTTTGCCCAAAGATTTGGCTCGATACATCGCAATATCAGCATCTCTTAGCAGATCAATACAGCTATCGTAGTTTGAAGTATTGATCACAATGCCAATACTGGCACTAGGAAAAACAGTCTGACCCTTGATGACCACGGGTGTAAGAAACTTTTGGAGGATGCGATCAGCAAGCATCAACGCTTCACCAGCATCTTGAATGTCGTCAATGAGAATTGTAAATTCATCACCACCAAGTCGAGCAACTGTATCAATAGAACGTAAGCATTCCTGCAAAATTTTGGAGACTGCTTGCAAAAATAGGTCACCAAAGTTATGTCCAAGACTGTCATTAATCATTTTGAAACGATCTAAGTCGATAAAAAAGATCGCAAATGAATACTCTGGATGGCGTTTGCTATATCTTATGGAATGTTCAACCCGATCCATAAATAGATTGCGATTGGGTAAGCCTGTGAGTGCATCGTGGGAAGCGTCATGGGCAAGAAGGTCGATAGAATCTGACAGAGCCGCATTTAGTTTTCGCAAGCGCGCCACATAGACGTAACCCTGCATAGTAAGCATTGAGCCAATATAAGTAAATAAGCTCGGCGCGACTGGTATCCACCAACCGCCCAAAAATAGGAAGTAAGTACTACCGATTAAAAAACTGGTGAAGAAGAATACGGAACCAATGAGGAGAATAAATCTTCTAGTCGAAAACATCCAAATAGTCGCGGCACCAATTAGCGACCAGCCAGCAATCCATAGTTCTTCCCCAATATCTGCCCATACTTTAAAGAGAGCGCGCTGATCGAGAACTGCACTTATAATTAAGTGGATAATATTTGCTTGAAACTCTACTCCCGAAATCTGAGTTGGTGAGGTTGTAAAGTTGCTGCTAAAAGGCGTGTAAAAAATATCATTTAAGCTTGGTGTCTGAGCGCCAATTAAGACAATGCGATCGCGCATTAAATTAGGATCAATCCGATCTTCAAGAAGGTCTTCAAGAGATACATAACGGAATTTCAGGGATGGACCATGATAGTTCATCAGAATTTGATAACCACCTGCATCGGTGCGAATATATCCACCATCGGTATTTTCTAGCGGCTTAAAAATTGTTTTATCAAGTTGTAAATATCCTGATTCTGAAGATCGCGGCTCGATACCTTTGTCTTTTAAATAGGCAAGAGAGATCGCTAAGCCGAGGCTAGGTAATCCCTCATTACCTTCGGGCATCGGATAGAGAAATGCGCGGCGCAACCGACCATCAGGATCAACAATTACGTCATTTGCCGCCACTTGTTTGAGAGCTTTTAGAGCAGGCGGCGGGGCGATCACTGTATTAAAGCGATCGCCAATACTTTTTTCGATGCCGATCAGATTTGGAGTGTTTTTAAAAACAGCTTCCAAATCTTCGTAACCTTCCCCCACAGGAATATCTCGATATATATCTAAGCCAATCACTTTAGGCTGCTGATTGCGAATCTTGCGAAGAATACGCGCAAGTGTTAGATCAGATACGGGCCATTTGCGTAAATAGCTAATATCTGACTCTTGCACCCCCACAATAACAATGCGCTCATCAACTGGCTCGGCAGGTCGGAGTTGAATAAACAAGTCAAAAGAAGCCCATTCAA
>JAYTWB010000431.1:0-2461 GCA_043743655.1 Cyanobacteriota bacterium
GCCCTAATCAATGCATGCACAATTGGTGAATCTCCAGAAGTGCGATACAAAGTCTGTTTGATCGCTAGTACATCAGGATCATTTGCCGCTTCTTCAATAAATCGCTGCACAGTAGTCGTAAAAGACTGATAGGGATGATGCACAACAAAATCCCCTTCGCGAATGATATCAAAAATGTTCTTTTCTTCACTCGCTGCCTTCAGTCGTGGATGCGTAACTGACTTCCAAGATTGATCCTGATACTCAGGCATTGGCAAAAAAGCGATCGCGCTCAGATCGCCTAGACCGATTAACCCTGGGATATCATAAACATCGGTTTCGGTAATACCCAACTGCTCGATCAACTCTTTGCGAATATCAGTCGGTATATCAATCGCGATTTCCATCCGCACCACCGCCCCAAACTTCTGCTTGCGTAACTCTTCTTGCAAAGCTGAAATCAAATCATCCGCTTCTTCTTCTTCGATATCTAACTCAGCATCACGCGTAATCCGAAATGGATAGTAACTGAGAATCTCCATGCCCGGAAACAATGCTTCAAGGTTGTTGGCAATCACTTGCTCTAGAGGCACAAACGTATGATTAGCAGTCTCAGGAATCTTCACAAAACGAGGTAACACACTTGGCACTTTTACCCTTGCAAAGTTCTGCTCACCCGTCTCGCGATCGCGCACAATGACAATTAAATTAAGACTGAGATTAGAAATATAAGGGAATGGATGGGCAGGATCGACCGCCAATGGAGTTAGTACAGGAAATAATTTTTCTTGGAAATAAGTTTTCAGATAGTGCTGATGTTTCTTATCAATATTTTTGTAATCGAGCAGTTTTACGCCATGCTTATGCAATTCTGGACGCAGAGTCTTCTCAAAAAACTCATGCTCCATAGTTACAAGCGGCACTAAAGCTTCACGAATTGCTTGCAATTGTTTGTCTGGATTCAGTCCATCATCAGTAACCAGATCAAACTGCTCCGCAAATTTTTTCTTCACCCCCGCCACCCTAACCATAAAAAACTCATCAAGATTGGCACTAAAAATCGCACAAAACTTGGCTCGCTCTAGTAATGGCGTTCGCGCATCAAGACCTTCATTTAAGACCCGCTTATTAAAAGCAATCCAGCTTAATTCACGATTAAAAAAATATAGCGATCGGTCAATTGGCTTCTCAGATATTTTCTCAGCTTGCTGATTAGATTGCTTATTCCTTACGACATTGGTTTTTAGTACTGAAGTATCCACAGATTCTGGAGTCACCACTCCTGACTCCGCTGACTCAACTGTTATTTCTACATCAGTCTCTGGATTTTTCTTAGTTAAGTCTTTTTTGATTCTAGTCATGAGTGCAAATCTATATTCTTACTAATCAGATTACAGAAATATTACTTATTCCTGTGTGAGCTTAAACACGATCGCTTAAAGCTAAACGATAAAAAATTGATAAAAAGGGGGGAGAACGCATCACATTCTCCCCCTTTTTGATGGCGTTTAGCCTAGATTCTTAACCCAAGAGTGTGTTTAACCCAAGAGTGCGGTGATATCTTTACGGAGTCCAGCATCTTCAGGAGAAACACCAGACGCATAATACTTGACGACTTTGCCTTCCTTATCGACTAAAAACTTGTTGAAGTTCCACTGTACTTGGCTGCCTGTTGTCTCAGTGAGATATTTATAAACGTCCGAGATGCTAGAGCCATTGACGGCAACTTTGCTAAACATATCAAAAGTGACATCATAGGTGAGAGAGCAGAAGCTCTTGATCTCTGCCTCAGTACCTGGCTCCTGAGCGCCAAAGTCGTTGCTAGGGAAGCCGAGAATCTCAAAGCCCTTGTCTTTATATTCACGATAGAGCGATTCAAGTCCTTTATATTGCTTTGTGTATCCGCATTTAGAAGCAACGTTGACAACAAGAGCAACCTTACCTTTGTATTGAGCAAGATCGACTGGCTGACCGTCAATATTCGTGATTTTAAAATCGTAAAGTGTAGACATAATTTTTTGGTGTTGCTTAAGTTTTTGTGGGTAGTTTTTGGGAGGTTGTTTTGAGATTGCTATAGTTAATTAGCTTAGAAAACTTTTTTAGCATTTTTTGGAATGGCAAGCGCAATTATCCTGATTGGTGTACCCGCAAGTGGCAAATCGACGATCGCCGAGCAGATGCTGCGGGCTGCTAATCAGAATAGTTATACCCAAACTCAACTAATCTGCCCCGATCGCATTCGCGAAACATTGTACGGATCGGCGACCACGCAGGGCGTTTGGGCAGAAATCTGGTCGCAGGTACAACTAGAGTTTGCAAATGCTGCCAAATCGCAACAATCTGTAATATATGATGCCACAAACTATAAGCGCGAATATCGCCAAGATGCGATCGCCCTTGCCAAACAATATGATCTTAAGCCAATCACAGGACTGTGGTTAGATGTGCCACTCTGGATATGCTTATCGCGTAACGAAACTCG
>JAYTWB010000432.1:0-6262 GCA_043743655.1 Cyanobacteriota bacterium
TTGACCATCACGCTATCACTACAGCCTTGATAAGCGGCAAACTGGCGCTCAAATTGTAAAGTCTTTTCCCACATGGTGGTGCGAAAACTGCATAGTGAGTCAAGGGCTTCGACTATTTCTTCGACTCCATAAGTGGCAAGGCTCAACGGATACCAGTATCGGCGAGGTTTGGCTTCATTAATGCGGCTAGAGGATTCGAGCAACAACTCGATCGCGCCCGTTAGTTTACGAGTATTTTCATTATTTAATGTCATTTAATTCTGCCTTCTGATTTTAATTGCCGATACTCAGCGATCGTTTTGATAATTCCTGTATGCAAGCTAATACGCGGTTTAAAACCCATATTATTGAGTCGAGATATATCGAGGCATTTCCGCAACATTCCGTCTGGTTTACTGGTATCCCAACAAATGTCTCCCCGATATCCTACTGTCTCACTGATTAGTGTGGCAAGGTCGCGAATAGAAATATCTGTGCCTGTACCGAGGTTAATGATACTAGGACTATTACAAGTTTCCATCAGAAACAGCAAGGCTGCGGCGACATCATCGACATGAATAAATTCACGTTGGGCTATTCCTGTCCCCCATAATGTGACTGATGATTTACCCTCATCGGTGGCATCGACAAAGCGGCGGACTAATGATGATAAAACGTGCGATCGCTCTAAATCAAAATGGTCATTAGTGCCATAGATATTGCAAGGCATAGGACAAACCGTAAGCATTCCATACTGCTCGTAGTAATACTTCGCGAGTTTTAGACCCATGATTTTTGCGATCGCATAACCCTCGTTTGTTGGTTCTAATTCACCTGTCAGTAAATATTCTTCTTTCATCGGCTGAGGACAATCACGCGGATAAATACAAGAACTGCCTAAAAACAAGTTTTTGATAGTGCCATATTTATGACAGGCTTCAAAAAGATTGAGTTGCATTCTCGTGTTTTCTGCTAAAAATCCCACTGGATCAGATTTATTGGCGATAATCCCGCCCACCTTTGCGGCAATCATCAGCACATATTCAGGACGATGCTTGTCGAAAT
Organism: Cyanobacteriota bacterium; assembly: GCA_043743655.1. GTDB lineage: Bacteria > Cyanobacteriota > Cyanobacteriia > Pseudanabaenales > Pseudanabaenaceae > Pseudanabaena. Next base: position 1,045 of record JAYTWB010000432.1, read on the forward strand.
ATTCGTTGACTTGCTGACTATCTAATAAATTTAGCTCTTTTCTATCAGGAGTTAAAAGAGAAATATTTGGCTTCTTCTGAAGTAAGTTGACGATTGTCGAGCCAACCATACCGCTTGAGCCAGTGACTAAGATTTTAGAATTTTGATTGAGCATTTTTAATCGAATAAATATGAGATTGGAGAATAGATAATTTATTCAAAAGAAATGCCAAGCGATTTCATTTTTTCCCGTAGTTCTTGCAACTCAGCTTTAGCTTGATCAGCAGCTTGAGTTGCCTGATTAGCAGCTTGAGTTGCTTGATCAGCAGCTTGAGTTGCCTGATTGGCTCGCAGTATTTCATTTTTGGCTGCTTCTTGAGGAGTCGGCAATAAAGCACCCTCTAACGAAAAGTAGCGCAATTGTCGTTCATGTATTCCTAAGAAAAAGCCAAGTGTTTCACTCCACAGCCAGCCTTGAACATTAGGATTAATCGGTTGATATTTACTAACGTCTAACCGAAATCCAGCAAATTCTAGGGTGTCAGGTGAAAAATAAAAATATTCGGGCGTGTGAAATCTCTCAGCATATAAGTCCCGCTTTAACGTGCGATCAACATTAGCAGTCGAGTCAGATAAAAGCTCAATAATCAGATCAGGATAGCGTCCATCTTCTTCCCATACTACCCATGAATTACGCGGTGATCTAGTGGTGTTTTTGACGAGAAAAAGGTCAGGCCCACGAAAATCATGATTTTTAAGTTGCTGACGACTAAAATAAATTGTAAGATTTGCCCCGACAAAAAAATCATCTCGCTCTTGCCAAGCCCATTCTAAGCAGGTTACAAGCAGCAATAATTGCATATAGTGCAGAGAACTTTCCATTTCAGGTTCATCACTCAAGAGTTTACTCGCATCGGGCATTTGCAACTCTAGTTCACGCGCCGTAATTGCTGCCATAGATTTATCCTCGTGATGCATTCAAGATTAATTATAATTGACGACTAGCCTATACAAAGATTTAAGGCAACCAATTTTCATCTAAATACTTGGTCGAAAGTAGCGATCGCTACTTTTGACCAAGTATCTATTTTTCACGCCGACTCAAATCCGAGACCTCTTCAATGATCAAAAGCTATTGTTTTTTCTGCCAATTTTCCCAGACAAAAGGATACTGGTAAGTTAAAAAATGCGTCTTCTCTAGCTCTTGTTGAATTTTGATCATTCTTACTTCTGCATTAGGCACAAAATCATGGAACTGAACTTGAATATTCGTAACATTTTTAATAAACCCATCTTCCAATAAATGCTCTAAAAGTTCATATTCTCCGCCTTCAATGTTGATTTTCATCAGGTCAATGGAAGAAATATTATGCTCCTTAATAAAATCAATAGCTCTAACAAGTTCAATCTCTTCAACATCAGCTTTACCTTTGAAAGTGGAAGAGCTATCTCCATCAATTGATATTTGTAACTTCCCACTCAAATCAGACAATCCAAATCTATGCACAAATATTTTTTCGTTTTGAGAGAATCTTTGTGCAATCTTGTCAGCGAATTTTTCTACTGGCTCGAAAATGTGTATCTGACAAATGTACATCGAAAATATGTCACTCGCCCACTGTCCTTCATATCCACCTAAGTCAAATACCACAGAGTGATCGCTCAAATGATAATCTAACCTTAGAGTTTTGTCTCCATTGTCCTTAAACCAAGGGATACATCTCTTTTGTTGTGGGTTAGAATATAAGAGTTCAGATGCTTTCATGAAGCTCATTCCCAACTTATTTAGAAGTTTATTTATAAGTAATCGCATGATATTTGTTTTATTTTAAATATTGACTTGATGCAATCAAAAAAAACTTTTTAACTTCTTTTTGATATTCTGTACTTTATTATTTATATTTTGTATCTTAGCATTGTAAAAATATGATTCTGGCTTGACTTTAATAGTTAGTTTTTTGTTATTATTTTCCTGAACTATTGAATTACTTTTACAGTAATTCGACATTATATTGAAAATATTATATTCATCAAGGACAAGATTTTTTGATTTTTGAATATGCTGAACAGATACCTCATAAGTTTGATTTAAAATAGATGATTCTATTATTTTTATAGACTTATCGATATCATCAATATCAATTGGGACAAATGATCTTGATGAAAAATAATCACTTACGTTATTACAGCCATAATAAAAAGGAAAAGCTTCACCTAGAAACGAATCATAAAGTTTTTCTGATATACCATTATTACAAGAAGAGTTTTCTATTGCTAAGTGGTATTTGTAAGGAGCAATTACATCCCACTTGTCAGCAAAATCATTTATTCCACGACCGAACACATCAATATTTTCACCAAAATGCTTTCGTAAACCATCTACAAACTGGAGTCTTTTTCTATGACCTTCAGTAAATGCCTTATTAGATGAAATTACGGAGATTAGTTTTGTTTTGTTAGGTATAGATTCTGTTTTGAAGTCATCATAAACTTTGTAGCAATTATTGACAGTTTCGCTATTAGTATTATCTACTCCGATATGCCACGGAAAAGGAGCAATAATATCCGTAGTATTTGGGTGATTAATTTGTCTAGAATAAGTAAAAATAGTATTAAATTGCTTAAGAAATTTTAAATTAATATTGGGACGAATTGCAGGGAATTCAAGAGTGATGATGATCGTATTTTTAGAATCACAAACTATCATTTCCTCTTTTGGCAAATCATCAATTACAAACCAATAATCACATTCTTGGATATCATCGTTAACAAAAAACTGACATCCTCCCCAAATCCCAGAGCTATTTGGAGTTTGTCTTATTAATGGCCAATTTCCGTAGGGATGCGTGACTTTTACTTTTATCATATAATTTCTAAGATTTAATTTTTAATAATATTGAGTTGGTTTTATATTGGTTGTAATTTCCATTCTGGATTTATGATTATTGAACCAAATGTTCGTTCATCAATATGTGCAGTATTGTATACAAATGGGAACTTAACTACCAATTGGATTTTTATCAAGTCTCCGAAACCATAATCTTTTATCCCATAACGACTACAATGCAATTCAAGTATATAGCTCCCTGCGGATATTAGATTTGAAGGAATTTGTCCGACACAAATATATTTACCTTGCTTCAGACTCTCAAAATCTTCTTTCCAGTCTGCAATCAACGATCTGAATATACATTCGCCAAAATTTGATTTTAGGAATACACCCATCCTAAAAACTGTTAAATCTTCCTTTATCTCAAACTCTATGGCTATATCTATAGGCTTTCCACTGTCATATTCTAATACATTAAATCCGTCTTGGCTAACGATAAAGTTATGAACAGTTACCTCATGGTTACTGATTGGGAATTCTATATTACTAGTTGATTTTTCAGACTGCATAGAATATCTAGCAATAGCTTCTTCTACTGATTGTTTTTTATCAATAGAACCATCTTTCATAAATATCCCATCATTGCAAAGAGCTTGTATAGCTGCCATATTATGACTAACAAACAAAACAGTTCGCCCCTCTCCGCTAACGTCTTTCATCTTTCCCAAACACTTTTTTTGAAACTGAGCATCCCCAACTGCTAGTACTTCATCCACGATTAAAATTTCTGGCTCTAGATGAGCCGCTACAGCAAATGCTAAGCGAACATACATTCCTGAAGAATAACGTTTAACTGGGGTATCTAAAAACTTCTCAACTTCGGCAAAAGCGACGATCTCATCAAATTTTTTCTTGATGTCAACTTTATCCATTCCTAGAATTGCACCATTGAGATAGATGTTTTCTCGACCTGTTAGTTCTGGATGGAATCCTGTGCCGACTTCTAATAGGCTTGCTACTTTGCCTTTGATCGAGATTTTGCCTGATGTCGGCTCAGTGATACGGCTGAGGATTTTTAATAGAGTAGATTTGCCAGCGCCGTTGCGTCCGATGATGCCAACTCTTTCTCCCTGTTTTATCTCAAATGAAATATCTTTGAGCGCCCAAAACTCTTCACTAGCTTCTTCACGACTACGCTTGTTATTACCTGTTATTCCTTGCCAAAAGGACTTTGTGCCACTAGAAATCACATCGCGCAAAGCTGTATAACGCTCTTGCTTTTGATGACCGATAATGTACTTCTTGCTTAAGTTTTCGACTCGAATTACCACATCAGACATTTATATTTATTTTGTATTTATTTAATGTTTATTTAGATTATTAATTGAGCAGCCGATCGCTAAACATACTAACAGAAAATAAGCGATCGCACTCCAACCTAGCTAGCCCGTTAGTTCCTGCACCACTCCAAATATCAGCATTCATGCTGTATACAAACGATCGCACTAATCGCTATAGCTATATAGAGATATGACTACCGAGAAAAAAAGTGACACAAGACTCAAAACTTGCTGCTTGCCTGAAATTTGCGATTGATCCTCAGACTATCGGCTTGCTAGAGAGTGAATTTGCCCAAGAGGTTTTGACGATTAGGGCGACTCATATTATGCCTGTGCCAAATAAACCATCTTGCATTTTAGGAATTTTAAGTCGTCATCGCCATGTGTATTGGGCAGTTGATCTTGCCATGCTATTGGGGTTACAACCGCTAGATCAAAATATTGGACTTTACGAAGTAGTGCTTACATCTGTGCGAGAAATCTGTCTAGCTTTAGTTGTGCCTAGTATTTTAGGAGTTGTACATATCCCTAGCGATCAACTTGAGAATGATATTTTCTGTATCCCAGCAACACTTAGACCATACCTTAAGGGATATTTTAATGAGAAAAGCGAAATTTCTTATCTATTACGAGCCGAAAATATTTTGCAGTCGGCTATTTTACACTCCTAGCTTTTAAAATTCACGCAAACAGTTAGGAAATGAGGCACTAAGTGCCGTATGACTCCACTTTAGATGTACTGGTCAATTCTATGGAATCCTGCCGAAATATTCTCCTTGAATTTGTTTATAGGGAAGCAAATACTCAAATCCAGAGTTTAGGCAGTGGGATCAGGCATAAGTATAATATCGCCGAGGTAATCGCTTATGCATTAAATCGGCTACCGCCAATGTTTGCATCAACAGAAGTAGATTTACAGACAAAGCGACTAGAGTGCGTGGCGATGCAATCTAATATTACTAAGGTCACACGTCAAGCTCTTTTAGGTGTGCGCCGCGATCCATTACGAAAACCTCGACCACTAGAAAATATTGAGTTGGCAAATGCACCATACACTTTGGTTGAAGTC
>JAYTWB010000433.1:0-4522 GCA_043743655.1 Cyanobacteriota bacterium
CTTTAAGTGCCGTGCGAGCGGGGCTATCAGTTTTTTCTTTGGCACTAATATCAAAAACATCGCGATCAAAAAACGGATGCCAAATGTAGTCTTGGGTCTCAGCCCAGACTTTGCTGGGTGGTGGTAATGGAGGAGTTTTGCCCGAACAGAGAACTTGCCATATTCCTAACAAGAATATTAGGGCAAATACAGGTGGAACGATGTAACGCGCCTGTTGTTGAAACCATTCACTTATTTTGTTAGCCGTAAATCTGGAACTTAAACTGCTTGTCGCCATTGGGAATGTCTCCTACATTACTTCCATTTCGAGTTTGCACTGCTGATGCGGACATGATCACAAGGGGCTTAAGCCCCTTGTTTACGAGCTGTTTTACAAGACTGATCGCAGCTTAAGCCTTCTTGATTTTGAGTCCTTTGAGATATTCAGTAGGATTTTCGGGGTCAAACTTGACACCATCAAAGAAAGTCTCAACACCGCGAGAAGGACTCTTAGGAATAGCGGCTGCTTCGCCGATTGCCTTAGCCGCTTCTTTCCAAAGGTCTTCGCGATTAACTTTATCGACCAACTTCTTAGCATCAGTATCAGCATCAAGATATCCCCAGCGGATATCTTCAGTCACAAACCAAATGTCATGACTCTTAAATGGATAAGAGGCTGAATCCTTCCAGAATTTCATCGATAGATCAGGAAGATCGGCAGTTCGACCATCGCCATAGTCAACCTTGCCTTGTATTCTGGCAAGAATTTCTGCCGCAGGAACCTTTAGCCACTTGTCAGCGCCAATAATCTTGCACATTTCTTCTTTATTCTCAGCTTTGTCGCACCAAACTTGAGCTTCAAGAACAGCCGAGAGTAAAGCTTTAGCAGCTTTGGGGTTCTTGTCAACCCAATCAGCACGCATTGAAAACGCTTTCTCAGGGTGATCTTTCCAAATCTCACCTGTGATCAGAGCGCTATAGCCAGAGTTTTGAGCAACTAGACGCGCATTCCAAGGCTCGCCCACACAAAATGATTGCATATTACCTGCTTTCATGTTGGCAACCATTTGAGGTGGTGGAACCACGATTGTGCTTACGTCTTTATCTGGATCAACTCCATTCGCAGCTAGCCAATAGCGCATCCAAAGATCATGGGTTCCACCAGGGAATGTGACCGCACATTTGACATCCTTACCTGCTGCCTTGACTTTAGCAAAGCCTTCCTTGAGAGCATCACTTTTGAGAGCAATCTTCAAATCTTTAAATTCATTGGCGATCGAGATTCCTTGCCCATTGATGTTGAGTCTTGCCAAGATGTACATCGGCACTTTTTTGCCGTTGGTGATTTTGCCCTCAGCAATTAAGTAAGGCATCGGTGAAAGGATATGTGCGCCATCGATACCGCCTGCATCAGAGCCAAGTACAATGTTGTCACGAGTGGTTCCCCAAGAAGCCTGTTTGAGAACTTCTACGTCCTTCATGCCGTACTTTTCAAACAGCCCTTTCTCTTTAGCAATAATCAAGGGTGCGGAATCAGTTAGAGCGATAAAGCCCAGCTTTGCTTTGGTAGTTTCAGGAGCATCAGCTGCGGTTACTTTCGGGGCAGTGGTTTTACTTGCTGAAGGGCTAGCAGAACTGCTGGCTTCAGGTTTAGTGGCTTCGCCGCCACAGGCATTTAAAGCGATCGCACTAACTGTAGAAAGTCCAGCGGTGGTCAGAAACTTGCGTCTAGAGAATGTACTCATTTATATTCTTTATGTCCTTATTAACTGAATTATTTGAACTGACTGAATTGTGAATTGACTGATTAATTTGAATGCGGATTAGGAAATGTAGTTGAGGATTTGACTTATATCAGTTAGTTAATTAGTACTAATTAATTAATACAAGTTCGGCAGATGTATCAGCGATCGCATTGTCATGCTTGGGCTTTGCGCCAAAGGTTTCGACTAAAAGTTTGCCAACAACTTCACGCAAATCCTCGCATGGCACTTTTTCCATCACGCATTCACCGAGGTGAGCATCTTTGCCGACAGTGCCACCCATATAAATGTCAACACCATCGACAACTTTGCCATCTTTACGAGTCTTACAGCCCGTAAAGCCGATGTCAGCAACCTGTGGCTGAGCGCAAGAGTTAGGACAACCACTCCAATGAATACGGACGACTTGAGGAAGATAATAATCTTCAGCAAGTTGTTTGGTAAGTGTTAGGGAGCGACTTTTAGTTTCCACGATCGCCACAGGACAGAACTGCTTACCTGTGCAGGAAACCAGACCACGCATCAGGTAATCAGGTTCGGCGGGGAACCGATCAAGTAAAGATTCTTGGAGGAGTGCGGGTACTTGCTGATCGCTCACATGAGTAATTAGCAGATTCTGCTCAACAGTGAGACGCATCTCACTGTTGCCATAGGTGTCAGCGAGACGGGCAAATTCGTACATATCAGGAGCATACATCCGCCCGACGGGGATTTGCAGCCCAACGTAGTTTAAGCCCGCTTGCTGTTGTTTATGAACACCAATGTGATCGCGTTTTTCCCATTCAATTTCATCTTTTAGAGCGGCTGTGGCAAGTGATTTACCCATTTGTTTTTCAACTTCAGCACGGAATTTCTCAATTCCCCAATCATCAATTAAAAACATCAATCGAGATTTCGCGCGGTTTTCGCGTAATCCATTGTCTCGGTAAACGATGAGAAGAGCTTCACACAGAGCAACCACATCTTCGGGAGCAACCCACACATTTAGAGGAATTGCGGCGGCGATCCGCTTAGCAGAGAAAAACCCACCGACAAGGACATTAAATCCAAATATTTGTTGATCGTCTTCTTTGAAAGCAGGCACAAAAGCTAAATCATTGATTTCGGCATGGGTCGAGTTGTCACGACAGCCTGCGATCGCAATATTAAATTTTCGTGGCAAGTTCGTAAAAGCAGGATTGCCTTCACCATTATTTGTTAATAAATTTTGGACTTGGATAGCAAGTTCACGAGTGTCATAAAGCTCGTTGGCATCAATGCCTGCAACTGGTGAACCTGTAATGTTTCGGACATTATCCATCGCTGACTGTACACTAGTCAGTCCCACGGATTTAAATTTCTCAAACATTTCAGGAACGTCTTCGATGACAATGCCACGCATTTGAATGTTTTGGCGAGTGGTAATATCGGCAACACCATGTTCACCACACTTTTCGACAACTGAGGCAAGTACGCGCATCTGATCACTGCTTAGCAATCCGTTAGGAATCCGCATCCGCACCATAAAGCGTCCAGGCGTACTTTTGCGAAAGAACACACCGAGCCATTTCAATCGATGTTGCAGATCGTCATCATCGATCGCTTCCCAGCCAATTTCAGCAAAACGATTGATTTCAGCTTTTACAGCCAGACCATCTTTTGCTGATTTTAGGTCTTCAATTTTGTTTGCCATCTTGCTTATCCTTGATTCACACTTAAAAATTCTCGATATATGGTTATCACTGTTTAAGTAAAATCCTGAATCTGTAGCTTTTAGTATTGTTTCAACCGTATACAGCGTTTACACTACTTAACGTTTTGATCTTGATTCGTATAGCACACTACATATCTTTAAACTTTATCTAATACTTGCAAGATTTCAATGCAGTAATTGCATAACCAATAAAAAAGCAGAAATTCAGCCATTTATCATTCAGCCATCTATTTAAGGCGTGGCTGCTAGTTTCTTGGTTTCATGTCTTAATAATAGTCATAGCGATCGCCATGATTTCTATGGAAACTAATCTTCTAATTACCTATTTTTTATGATTGACCGCTTACAAAAAATTCTGTCTCGATATGGAATTGCCTCTCGGAGAGGAGCCGAACAGATTATTTTGTCAGGGCGAGTTTGGATAAATGGGACAAAAGTCATTGAATTAGGGACAAAAGCCGATCCTGAGCGCGATCGCATTGAAGTTGATGGCAAATTATTACAAAATCATGCTCCAGAGTTTATATATTTATTGCTCAACAAACCCACAGGCATAGTTTGTACCTGTGACGATCCACAAAGAAGAAAGACAGTACTAGATATTTTGCCGTCAGCATATCGACATACTTATCCAGTTGGGCGGCTGGACTATAACAGTAGTGGCGCTTTGATATTGACCAATGATGGCGACTTTGCTAACTATCTCATGCATCCTAGTCATCATGTCGCGAAAACTTATATGGTTTGGGTTAGAGATATTCCTAGCGAGCAAACAATCAAACATTGGCGAGAGGGTATTGAGTTAGATGGTAAATGCACTTTACCCGCCATCGTCAATATTTTGCAGTATCAAGACAGAAGAACCCAATTGCAAATAATTTTAAAAGAAGGTCGTAACCGTCAAATTCGCCGCGTGGCTGAGCATTTAGGGCATCCTGTTTTAGCCTTACATCGGGTGGCGATCGCCTCAATTTCAATTGAAACGCTCAACTTAGGGAGTTATCGCTTATTAAGCGATCGCGAAGTCAAGAAATTAAATAGCTAGGCATAAGTAACTTTAAAACCTAGAAGCGTGGGTTGCCCGCTA
>JAYTWB010000434.1:0-7081 GCA_043743655.1 Cyanobacteriota bacterium
CTGGGTGGCAAGTCGAATCCGCTGAGCTTCGCCACCTGAGAGTGACATTGTGGAACGATCGAGGGTGAGGTAATCTAAGCCAACATCAAGTAAAAATTGCAGTCTTGCTAAGATTTCTTGCAAAACGCGATCAGCAATTTGGCGGGTGCGATCGCTAAGTTCGAGATTTTTTAACCGCTCTAGGCAAGTGCCGAGTGGAACCGAGACAAATTCAATAATGTTGTAACCACCGATCCGCACCGAGAGAGATTCTGGTTTCAGTCGCTTGCCTTCACAGATAGAGCAAGCTTGTTCGACTAGATAGTTTTCTAGCTTCTGTTTTTGAGATTCTCCAGCTTCTTTATATTGCTGTTCGAGAATAGCGATCGCGCCTTCATAACGCTTGTAATATCCTTCAGTGCGATCTCGATAAAGCGAGTCGGGCTTGATCAGAATCTTCTCAGTCGTGCCGTATAAAATAATGTCAACCTGAGACTGGGAAAGCTTTTCCCAAGGTGTGGTAATCTCAAATCCTGCATATTCACCCACGCTGGCGAGCAGGGAAATGTAATAAGTATGAGTTTTGTCCGCCCACGGTGCGATCGCTGCATAAACTGGCAGAGTGACATCAGGAATAAACAATTCAGGATTAAAAGTTTTGACACTGCCTAGTCCATGACAAGCAGGACAAGCTCCATAGGGTGAGTTAAAGGAAAACATCCGTGGTGATAGTTCTTCCATTACTGCGCCATGTTCAGGACAGGCAAAGTTTTCGGAAAATGTCAGGATAATATTCTCTTCTAAAATCTTACTCCCATCGCCATCTGGGAGAGGGGCTGGGGGTGAGGGCAAAATCTCAACCATCGCAATTCCTTCGGCACGCTTAAGACAAGTTGCCAGAGAATCAGTCAAACGTTCCTGAATTCCGTCTTTACGAACTAATCGATCAACCACGATTTCGATATCGTGTAACTTGTTCTTTTCAAGCTCAATATTGTCGCTAAGTTCACGAACTTCTCCATCAACGCGCACGCGCGCAAAGCCTTCTGAGGCAAGCCCCGTCAATAATTTTTTATGCGTTCCCTTTTTGCCGCGAATCACGGGTGCAAGTAATTGAAAACGAGTGCGATCGCTAAGCTCCATAATCGCATCTACCATCCGATCAATGGTTTGTGGCGCAATATTGCGATCGCAGATCGGGCAATGTGGTGAACCTGCACGACCATAGAGCAAGCGCAAATAATCATAAATCTCAGTGACTGTCCCAACTGTCGAACGCGGGTTATGGGAAGTGGATTTTTGATCAATCGAAATTGCGGGACTCAATCCCTCAATATAATCAACATCAGGCTTATCGACTTGTCCCAAAAATTGCCGCGCATAAGCACTCAGCGACTCCACATAGCGGCGTTGCCCCTCTGCAAAAATCGTGTCAAAAGCTAAAGATGATTTACCTGAGCCAGACACACCTGTAAACACGATCAGGCGATCGCGCGGAATTGTCAGGTCAACATTCTTGAGATTGTGCTGTCTAGCACCTCTGACGTGGATATGGGTATGGTCTGGCATTCGAGCGCTGTTAAATATTTAACATGAAGATTTGTTACCAGTGTAGGCGATCGCCGCTTTTCTTTGGCTTTTGGGTTTGATTAATAGACAATGCTAAACTGCGAATCATCGGTGTATCGCTCGCTAAACATGGGAATTATTACCAAACGTTCATCCAAAAAAATTCGAGCCAACGAGATACTGCTTCGTCTCAAACGGATTTATCCAGACGCAACTTGTTCGCTTGATTATGAAACACCCGTACAGTTATTAGTTGCCGTAATTCTTTCGGCTCAATGTACTGATGTCCGCGTGAATATGATCACTCCCAAACTATTTGCGCGATTTCCTGATGCGATCGCCTTCGCTAATGCCGATCTCGATGAACTAATGGAATTAGTCCACTCCACGGGATTTTTTCGCAACAAGTCCAAAAATATTAGAGGCGCATGTGAAATGATCATGCGTGACTTTGACGGCAAAGTGCCAAATGTGATGGAGCATCTGCTTAAGCTTCCAGGCGTGGCTCGAAAAACTGCCAATGTAGTTTTAGCCCATGCCTATGGGATCAATGCAGGCGTGACCGTTGATACTCATGTTAAGCGCCTCACCAAAAGACTAGGGCTGACTAAATATGATGAGCCAATCAAAGTCGAGCGTGATTTGATTACGCTCTTGCCCCAACCCGACTGGGAAAACTGGTCAATTAGGATTATTTACCATGGGCGCGCAGTTTGTGATGCGCGTAAGCCCGCTTGCGATCGCTGCCAGCTTGCAGATTTATGTCCATCCGCCGCGATTTCGTGACAAATCTGTGAAGTTTTCTAAAGATAACGATCATTTATGCGGTGACATCAGCGCTTATTCCCTAAAATGAAGACAAATTTCTACCCGCAATCTTTAATTTAATAAAGACTTATGACAGATTTTGTAAAAGCATTCAAAGGCGATCCCCAACTAGGGAATTTGTCTACACCCATTAGCGATTCTGCGATCGTTAAAGCGTTTATCGGTAATCTTCCTGCCTACCGCAAAGGCTTGTCTCCTAGCCGCCGTGGTCTAGAAATCGGCATGGCTCACGGTTACTTCATCTATGGACCTTTTGCCTTACTTGGTCCTCTGAGAAATACGGAATTGGCTAGCCTTGCTGGTTTACTAGCAACTGTTGCCGCCGTTGTGCTTTTGACCCTCGGCTTGTCGCTTTATGGCGAAACTGCAACCAAGGTAATCTCTAGCTCTGCGCTCGAAGCCCCTGTGGAACTCGGTACTCCCTCTGGTTGGAGCGAGTTTTCTAGTAGCTTCTTGGTTGGTGGTGCTGGCGGTGCTGCATTTGCATACTTCCTCAACTATCTAGAGCCAATGCAGAAATTTGGTGGACTACTTTGGAATTAAGTCCAAAGTTTTTCGTTGGCAATTCTGATACAAATCAAGATTAATTTATCTCTGTACTCAAGGAAAACTAAAACCATGACTGGATACTACGCGGCTTCCTATGTCTCTTATATTCTCGTGCCTCTCATCGGCGTGATTCTTCCAATCGCGACTATGGGACTACTTCTCAACTACATCGAGAACTAACTCTAGCAAATTGGCTATAAACGAATTAGCTATAAAAAAGAGTTGGCACGCAGTGCCAACTCTTTTTTATAGCTAATTTGCTAGAGTGAGATTATTATTTCTTATTTTATATTTTTTATATTTATGGCATTTTTACGTTTAGCGATCGCCACACTAATCGCAACATCCTGTTTATTTACATTTTTATTTATATCTCCCATCAAGACTCAAGCCGCTGCACCACTATCATTTAGTCATGCCCAGTTAAAAAGTCGTGACTTTTCAGGACAGTCACTGTTTGGTTCAGGCTTTGCCAATGCCAACATGGAAGGGGCAAATTTTGAAAATGCCGACCTGCGCGGAACTGTATTTAGCGCTTCGATTTTACGAAATACCAATCTTAAGGGTGCAAATTTTTCGGGTGGATTGCTCGATCAAGCCGATTTTGCTAAAGCTGATCTCAGTGATGCTTTGCTAATCGAGACGATCTTGCTGCGCAGCACGTTCGACTTTGTGAATATTGACGGCGCTGACTTCACCGATGCGATTATGGATGGCGGACAACGCAAATGGCTATGCACTAAAGCTAAGGGTAAAAATTCTAAAACAGGTATCGAGACTAAAACTTCTTTGGAATGCGATCTTTAGAATGTGATTAAAAAAATCCGCCCAATCGGGCGGATTTTTTGTGCGTGTTTGATTGTAGCTTAGAGCCTACTAGCTAAAAGCGCGATCGCGACCAAGAAACCACCAGTTAAATAAAAAGCCCTAACTACATGCAACTCATGCCAACCACTTAGCTCCAAATGATGATGGAAAGGAGCCATTCTAAATAGGCGTTTACCCATACCCGTTTCATCTTTGGTTGCTTTGTAATAAGAAACCTGGGCAATCACTGAGATTGATTCCCAGATGAAGATTGCGCCGATAATGGCGAAAGCCCAAAGCAAGTTACCCAGAATCGCTGTAGATGCTAATGCGCCACCTAAGGCAAGTGATCCCGTATCGCCCATGAATACACGCGCAGGATAACGGTTATGCCAAAGGAAGCCTAAATAGCTGCCACTGAGGCACATACAAAAAATTGCGAGTTCTTTGTTTTGGGGAAATAGTAATAACGCCATCCCAAATAAGGCGATCGCCCCAGTACCACCAGCTAAGCCATCTAAGCCATCGGTGAGGTTGGTGGCGTTGCTACTGCCCAAAAATACAAACAGAGCAAGGGGAAAAAATAGCAGTCCCAGCGGGATCACAAAATGTAAAGGCAAATTAATCGTAGCGATCGCTTGCCAGTTTTGGGTCAAGGCTAGCCAACCGCAAAAACAAGCTGAGAAAAATGCTTGGAGTAAGAGTTTGGAGCGAGGAGACAACCCTTTATTAGAGTGACGGCGCAATATTTTCCAATCATCTAACCAGCCAATAAAAGCAAATGAGAGAGTAAGTAAGCTACAAGCGATTACTTTGCCATTAAAGCCCGACCATACCAGAGCAAGCATGATACCAACGGGTATAATGAATATCCCCCCCATAGTTGGCGTGCCTTGTTTTTTGAGATGAGCTTGTGGTCCATCTTCACGGATAATTTGTCCCGCTTTGAGACGGCGCAGTGCGGGTACGGCAAAAGTTCCTAGTAAGGCGACACCAGCGCTGCCAAGAGCGAAGGGTAGCACCAGACTTGAACTTATATTTGGATGCAAGAAAAGATCGACACCGACAATTAAACTTATTAAACTGATCGCTAAACCAAGTGCTAGGCTACTTCCTGACGGAAATTTCGCTTTCCTAACTCTTACACCAGTATCAACCATTGCCACTCCTCACACCCACAATAATCTCCACATTTCTTTTCGATCAACCTTTCCGATCAAAAGCCTTTATATAGCTTTGTAGCAGATAATTAAAAAATATCCGAACATACGCTCTTAGATACCAAATAATGGTCGCGTTTGTCTACTGTACAACCATTGAATTTTGCTAATTCTAGAATTTTGCGACTTAATCTAATACTTCTTAGATTTGTACTTGATTTCTATTTGATTGCTATTTGTAATAAGTCACCCTTTAAAATTACCGATGACGAGTAAAAACTCTCGACAGATTGCTTTAGAAGCTCTCCGCTTGATCCAAAAACGAAAAGCATATGCTGACGTTGCACTAGACTCGACGCTTTTTCGATCACGAAAAGATAACATAATTTTCCCAGAAAGCGATCGCCGTTTGATCACAGAATTAGTCTATGGATGCACACGCCGTCAAAAGACATTGCAAGCGCTTTTGCAAAACTTTTTACAAAAGCCAATCACAAAATTACCACCTGACTTATTACTAATCTTAGAGATTGGTATCTATCAATTATTTTTTCTTGATCGCATTAAGCCATCGGCGATTGTGCATACTACGGTGGAATTGGTCAAAGAAAATAAGATGCAGGGCTTGTCTGGCTTTGCCAACGGGGTGATGCGATCAATACTTAGAGCCAAAGAAAAAGAAGATATTCTCGCTAAGATTACTGATCCTGCTAGTTTTTATAGCTTTCCCGAATGGCTAATTGAGTTATGGCAAAAAGAATTTGGTGAGGACGCGATCGCCGATATTTGTAATTGGTTTAATCAAACTCCACATCTTGATTTACGAGTAAATCTTTTACATGCAACTCGCGATCAAGTGCTAGCTGCCTTTGCGGAAGCTGCGATCGCTGCGGAACCGATCCCACATCTGCCCGAAGGCATTCGGGTGGCGCAAGGTGCGGGTGATGTCAGCAAATTGCCAAAATTTAAAGAGGGTTGGTGGTCAGTTCAAGATGCTAGCGCTCAGTTAGTCACATATTTACTTGATCCCCAACCTAATGAGATCATTATTGATGCCTGTGCTGCCCCAGGTGGTAAGACGACACATATTAGCGATCGCCTGAAAAATACTGGCAAAGTTTACGCTCTAGATCGCCTCGCTAATCGTCTCAAAAAAGTTGATCAAAACACAGCGCGGCTCGGCATTACTAATGTGCAAACCATTGAGGTTGATGCGCGTGAATTTGATGCCCAAACAGTAATTGGAGAAAAATGCGATCGCGTCTTATTAGATGTGCCTTGCTCTGGTTTAGGGACATTACATCGTCACGCCGATGCCCGTTGGCGACAAACACCTGAAGAGCCTTATAAATTAGCCAAAACTCAGTCTGAAATTCTTGATCGCGCTATTCAATGGGCAAAGCCTGAAGGTGTAATTGTTTACAGCACTTGCACTTTGCATCCTGCCGAAAACGAAGAAGTGATTACACAATTTCTAGAAAATCATCCTGATTGGCAAATCGTTCCACCCGATGCGGATAATCCTGCTGCTCATTTTGTAAGCGATCGCGGATGGGTAAAAGTCTTGCCCCACGAGCATGACATGGACGGCTTTTTTATGGTGAAATTACAAAAGAAATCCTAATTAGCTAGTAAAAACTTTTGAAATGTTAAACCTACTTTCTCAGTCAATGTTGCTAATCTTTACGAGTAGCTTTATTTGGCAATCCCAGCCTGTCAAGGCGGAGAATCTTTGCAAGCATTACAACGCATCTCTCGAATCACGCACCTATGTAGGCACTATGAATCGTGGTCAGCAAGCCTATTTTGCTGAAAACAACCGCTTTGGATCGACTATAGTATTGCTGGGGTTAGGTATCAGTGAAAGAACAAAGTGTTATCAATATTTGACGCGATCGCAACAAGACGGAGCATTTCAATATGGGATTCCGTTGCAACCTTATGGCATAAATAAACGCAATATTTTGGGTGTCCCCGTAGGAAATCAAAAGATATTGTTGCCATCTTATATTGGCGGAGTCTTTACGTTTCCTATAAAGCAAACGGGGTCTAACACGTCACAGATACAGATGGGTGCGATTCTTTGTGTCAGTTAGGACTTACGCAAAGGAAAAAATGATGTAAAAAGGAAGAAGGATTTGAGCAAAAGAAATGGCAGGAAAGTTTACCAAGTTAGATTATTGCCAGTA
>JAYTWB010000435.1:0-2335 GCA_043743655.1 Cyanobacteriota bacterium
GATTGTTGCGGCTAGTAAGCATGGAATCATGATTACTCCGAACCAGCCTACATATAGTCTGTTGTTCGTGCTGGTGATCCAGTTGCAAAACTGATCCCAAATTGATGCGCTCTCGCGTCTTTGTACTGCTGTTGTCATGATTGCAAATAAACCGTTTGGGGATGAATTAGCTATGAAAATTTATAATTAAGCTCTTGCTTAGTAATTACATTAATTGAATTGTTGAGTAATGTAAATACTTCAAATGTTAAATCTATCTAACGATGGACGGGGGATGCGATCGCTGACAAGCCCCTCACGTTTAGAAATTACCGATCAATTTCACTTCGGTTTCCAGTAATACGTTGTGGCGATCGCTGATCACTTTTTTAATATGCTCAATCAGATTAAAAACATCTTGAGCCTTAGCATTACCAAGATTAACGATAAAGTTGGCGTGCAGTTCTGAGACTTGAGCATTCCCAATCTGATAACCCTTTAGTCCCGCGTCTTGAATCAGCCGCGCCGCAAATTGGGGCAGTGGATTACGAAAAACGCTACCGCAGTTGGGTAAATGATAGGGCTGAGTAACATGTCGCGCTTTGAGTTTAGTGTCTGTGTCTAGGGCGATCGCCTTAGCATCACCACCCATTTGAAACCTAAAAGTTGCACCCGTCACTAATTGTTGTGACTTTTGTAAGGCTGAGGTGCGATAGCTAAAATCTAAATCTTGAGGATAGATACGATTAGTTTCACCCTTTAAATCTACTGTCTCCACTGCAACCACACAATCAGCCGCGCAACCACCTTGCGCCCCTGCATTCATCACTACTAAACCGCCCACAGTACCCGGGATGCCAATCGCCCATTCAAATCCAGTCCAGCCATGATTGGCGATTTGCATGGCTAGGCGTGCGACAGGTTCACCCGCACCTGCGGTGACTTGTCCAGATTTTTCGTCAAACTTGATGCCGCGTAAATGTCTTGTGCAGATTACTAAACCCGCTAATCCTTGATCGCTAATTAGGAGATTACTTCCAGCACCGATGACGGTGATTGATAAATGGCGATCGCAAGCCCAAGACAAACTTTCGGCTAATTCTGTAGATGACCTCGGCGATATAAAATGTTCAGCCGCGCCGCCGACACGCATTGAAGTCAGTCCTGCTAAGGATACATTTGCGCGAATTGAGGTTTGAGTTTGCAAATCGAGTGACGACATGGGCTTGCTAAGTTTTGCTAGTTCAAATTTTGCCAGTTCAAAGTGCCATTGCTTGCATAGTTGGCGCGATCGCTTGATTGAGGTTGCCAGCACCAAGAAATACGGCTAGATCGCCAGATTTTAAATTTTTTACTAAAAAGTCTTGAACATCTTTGAGGGTTGGCAAATAATGTACTTGATCGCGGACAGAAGCGATTGCACTTGCCACTTGTGCGCCAGAAATCTTGCCATCGTTGATCTCACTGGCAGCATAGATATCGGTAACGATGACAAGATCAGCATCAGTAAAAGCATGGCTAAACTCTGATAAAAATCTTTGAGTGCGACTGTAACGATGCGGCTGAAAAATCGCAACTACGCGATCGCCAGTATTTTGTTGTCTAGCTGAGGCAAGGGTGGCGATAATTTCGCTAGGGTGATGTGCATAATCATCGACAAAAGTAATGCCATTCTGCACACCTTTAATTTCAAAGCGGCGGCTAGCTCCCACAAAATCGGGTAAAGCATCAGCGATCGCACTCCACTCAACGCCAACATGACGCGCTACTGCGATCGCTGCCAAAGCATTACTGAGATTATGCTTCCCGAGTAGCCCTAATGATATTTTCCCTAGAGTCTCACCGCGTTCGATTACCAACGCTTGAGTATCCGATGGGTTGTACTGTACCTGAGTCGCCCAATAGTCAGCATTAGGATCGCTGAGACTGTAAGTGATATCTGTATGAATATGAGCTTTTACATTAGGGCAATCAAGGCAACCAATCACCAGATTGCAGCGTTTGCTAAAAGCCTGAAAAGTCTCGACCACTTGCTCCAAACTTTGATAGTGATCTGTATGGTCTAGTTCGATATTAGTAATGATGCCAATATGAGAAGAAAATTTTACCAATGTGCCATCAGACTCATCAGCTTCGGCGACTAAATATTTACCATTTCCTAAGCGTGCATTACCTTCCCACGCACTCACTTCACCGCCGATCACAATACTTGGATCGAGTCCCGCTTTGAGTAGTAAAAAGCCAACTAAGCTGCTAGTCGTGGTTTTGCCATGAGTCCCTGCAACGGCGATCGCTTGAAATTGTTCGATCAAAGCCGCTAACAAATCTGAACGATGCAAAATTGGCAGCCCGTTAG
>JAYTWB010000436.1:0-9460 GCA_043743655.1 Cyanobacteriota bacterium
ATACTTGTTTGCGATTACAGAGCGATCAATTCCAAACTAAGGGGATATTTCCGACCAGTTTTGTCGAGATCGAAGGGAAACTTATTGCTGATTATGGACAAAGAGCGATTGGAAGAGTTTGTTCGGTAGATGCTAGTTTGTGGTGGGTAATTTTAGCTTATATATATGTAAAAAAGTCTGGCGATCGCACTTGGGCAGCGACCTCACAAGTCCAGATTGGTATTCAACATCTTCTTAATTTAATTCTTCATCCCACTTTCCGTGATGCACCGACCTTGTTTGTACCTGATGGTGCATTTATGATCGATCGCGCTCTTGATGTTTGGGGAAATCCCTTAGAAATACAAGTGCTTTTATATGGCGCTCTTTTAAGTGCGGTGGGATTAATCCAAATTGATTTAGAAGAAAAGGGACATATTAATACGCAATTTAATACGCAATCTTCGCCTGATTTGCCCAATCCTGATTTGCGCGATCCTAAAAATGCGTTAATTGGGCAGCAGATATATCGCAAGTCCTATGCGATCGCTTGGCTAAAAAGACTAAGAAGTTACATGCTCAAAAATTATTGGGTAAACTCCAAAATCGTCCAAACTATTCGCCGCCGCCCTACTGAACAATATGGCGATAGTGTGGCTAATGAATACAATATCCAAACCGAAACTGTTCCCCATTGGTTACAGGAATGGCTGGGTGATCAAGGAGGATATTTGATTGGGAATGTGCGAACTGGTAGACCAGATTTTCGCTTTTTTACTTTAGGAAACTGTTTAGGCGCAACCTTTGATTTGATTAGTTCTGCACAACAGCGATCGCTCTTTCATCTGATGCATCAAAATCAGAGTTCCTTATTTGCCCAAATGCCTGTCAGGATATGTCATCCACCCTTAGAGAGCGAAGACTGGCGCAAAAAAACTGGATACGATCGCAAAAATCTGCCCTGGTGTTATCACAATGCTGGACATTGGCCCTGTCTTTTTTGGTTCTTTGCGATCGCCACCTTACGTCATAAACACCGTCAATCTTCTGTGGATAATTTGATGATTGATCATCTGCTTCAAGATAACTATAAACTTCTTGTCAACAGATTACCTCAGCAAAATTGGGCGGAATATTTTGATGGTCCAAATGGAGTTTGGGTTGGTCAACAAGCGAGACTGTATCAAACTTGGACGATCGTGGGCTTTCTACTGACGCATCACCTTCTCAAAGTAAATCCTAATGATAGTAATATTATGGATTTACCATCTCTCAAAAATTTTGCTTCTTAGGCGCTAGCCAACCTTGAAAATGCTTAAATTACCAACAGATAAACTCCTAGCAAGCGATCGCTTGCTAATTTCAGATATTGATAACACTTTGCTAGGCGATCGCGTTGCCCTAAAAAAATTAATCACCTATCTGCAATCTCCTAACCTAGCCTTTGGTATTGCCACAGGGCGCTCTATCACAAGTGCCAAACAAATCCTCTTGGAATGGGAAGTACCCGCACCCGATCTATGGATTACTTCAGTAGGTAGTGAAATCTATTACGGCTCAAACATCCAACCCGATACTAATTGGCGCACCCATATTAGCGATCAATGGCAACCTGAATTAATTCGAGATGCGATCGCTGATTTATCAGGAATTAAACTCCAAAGCTCAGAAGGACAGCGTCCCCACAAAATCAGCTATTTAGTTGATCCTCACAAATCTCTTTCTATCACCGAAATTCAAGCACATCTGCGATCGCATCAGCTTTATGTGCATACTATTTATTCTCATCAAGAGTTTTTAGATATATTACCGCTCAGAGCTTCTAAAGGAGATGCAGTCAACTATTGCGCTAAGTGGGGTTTCTCGATGGAGCAAATTCTCGTTGCAGGAGATTCGGGCAATGATGAGCAGATGCTGGTGGGTAATCCTAAAGCTGTAGTAGTGGGAAATTATAGTTCAGAGTTAGAGAAACTCCGAGGACAGAAAGATATATACTTTGCAAAGGGACATTATGCTGAAGGGATTTTAGAAGCGATCGCCCATTATGATTTTTGATAATTTTTGACCAAATTCTAGAAGCGTGGATCGCTTGCTAAGCGGACGCTCCACGCTTCTAGAATTTGGTTTAGATAAATCTACTATAAAGATGCAACTATAAAGATTCAATACATTCTTATACAACTCACACACTTTAAGAAGCTAAATGTACACTATTTCAATCATCTCTCAATTAGAGTCATTATTATTGAGATAGCAGATTTTGGTATAGGTGACTGTTACAGCCGCTATGTTGGTAGCTATTTGTCACCTGCACCAAAAGTTATAGTTAGGAGATTGATAATGAGAATTGCCCAAGTCGCTCCACTATGGGAACAAGTCCCTCCACCCGCCTATGGCGGTACAGAACTCGTAGTCAGCTTGCTGACTGAAGAATTAGTAAAGCGTGGTCACGAAGTCACGCTATTTGCATCGGGTGACTCGATCACTCAGGCTAAATTGGAATCAGTCCATCCTAGAGCTTTACGTCTAGACAGTACGGTTAAAGACCCGAATATCTACGATATGCTTAACATGGTTCAAGTTTATGAGAATGCTGATAAGTTTGACATTATTCATTCTCATGTTGGTTGTGTCGCACTTCCCTATGCAAATCTGGTAAAAACTCCCACCGTACATACTCTGCACGGTGTTTTTACAGATGACAACGAGAAATTGTTTAAGCATGTTCGCCGACAGCCTTTTATAAGTATCTCCAACTCACAACGAGATTCAAAATTAGGCTTGAACTATGTATCGACAATTTATAACGGTATTGCGCCCAATACTTATGACTTTTATCCCCAGCCAGAGCATCCTCCGTATCTGGCTTTTTTGGGTCGAATGTCACCCGAAAAAGGCGCACATCTTGCCATTGAGATTGCTCAACGTTCTGGCTGGCACTTGAAGATGGCAGGAAAAATTGATGCTGTAGATTTAGAATATTTTGAGAAGCAAATTCGACCTCATATTGATGGAACTCAAATCGAGTTTTTGGGAGAGGCAAATCACCAACAAAAAAGCATTCTCATGGGCGGAGCCGTAGCAACTCTATTCCCGATTACATGGAGAGAACCATTTGGATTAGTGATGATTGAATCGATGGTAACGGGAACACCCGTAATCGCCATGAGTTTGGGTTCGGCTCCTGAAGTAATCGCGCATGGCGTGAGTGGATTTCTCTGTCATAACGTGGATGAGTGTATAGACGCGATCGCATTAGCAGCCCAGCTAGATCGACGTGCTTGCCGAGACCACGTCTTGATTAACTTCACGGCGAAACGGATGGCGGATGGATATGAGTCGGTATATCAGAAGATTTTAGGCTCGAAATATTCTCAAAATGGACAAAATCGCAGTCTGGTAAGTAGTTATGCATAAGTAATCTAAAAGCATGGGTCGTCAGCATAACGGGTGATCTACGCTCTGATTTTGGGTTTTAACTACGCTGACTGAGCTACTTCAACGAAAAATACTCAGGAGACAAATACCATGTTGAGTTTAAATAGGCAGGCGATCGCAATCATCTCAGATCATGCTGATCCTGCGGCTGAGATTGGTCGCGAGGAGGCAGGTGGTCAAAACGTATATGTCCGACATGTTGGTGAAACTTTGGCAGCACTTGGTTGGCATGTGGATATGTTTACGCGTAAAGTCCATGCTGATGATCCTGCAATCGTTCAGCATTCACCGCATTGTCGAACAATTCGCCTCAAAGCAGGTGCAGAAACCTATATTCCTAGAGATCGATTGTTTGAACATATGCCAGAGTTTGTAAGATCATTCCAAACATTTCAGAGGACTCATGGCTTAAACTATCCCTTAATTCATACTAACTATTGGCTTTCCGCTTGGGCTGGATTGGAGTTGCAAAAAACCAGTGCGATCCAACTGGTACATACTTATCACTCTTTGGGAGCCGTGAAATATCAATCTCTAGTGGAGATTCCCCAAGTTGCAAATACTCGTCTGAGGATTGAACGAGAGATTTTAGAACGGGCTAATTGTGTGGTTGCGACTAGCCCTCAAGAGCAAGAAACTTTGCGATCGCTTGTTTCAACTCGTGGTCAAATTGAAGTTATTCCCTGTGGTACTGACACCAATAATTTTCGTTTAACCTCAAAGACCCATGCTAGGACAAAACTGAAATTAGGTAGCCATGAAAAAGTCATTCTCTATGTGGGCAGATTTGATGAGCGCAAAGGTATTGAAACTTTAGTTAGAGCTTTCTCTTTATTAAAAGAAAAAGAATTAAAAGAAAAAGACATTCAAAACCTCAAGCTCGTAATCGTTGGTGGCAGTTCCGCCGATATGCCTGATGGTGATGAAAGAAAGAGAATTGAAAATCTTGTCGATCAATTAGGATTAAAAGAGTCTACTATTTTTGCGGGTAGAATTGGACATGATGTTTTGCCTTTGTACTATACAGCCGCCGATGTTTGCGTAATCCCTAGTCACTACGAACCATTCGGTTTAGTGGCGATCGAGGCAATGGCTTGCGGTGTACCTGTCGTTGCGTCTAACGTAGGCGGTTTAAAATTTACAATTATCCCTGAAGAGACTGGACTTTTGGTTGAACCTAAAAATATAGAAGCTTTTGCAAATGGCATTCATCGCATTCTCTGTGATGAGTTATGGATCAGAAAAATGAGAAGACAAGCATCTGCTAATGTAAATCAACGATTTAGCTGGGCAGGAGTAACTATTCAATTGAGTGAGCTCTATCGTCACGTCTTGGCTCAATCAATTATGCGTGAGCAAGCTTGGAGTTATAAAATGCCGAGTATCAATAGATCAGCATAAATTGCTCTTACAGATTATGGGCGGGTTTTGCTGATATATCTTGCCTCAGCACAGAATTATCAACTAAACCCGCCCCTACTTTAGAAACTTCCACATAACGTCAGTTACTTATACCAAAAAGTATCAAAAATTAAATCTAACTAAATAATATGTCAGACATAATTAAATCAGTTGCAATTGAACCCGCCATCATTGAAGTCGATGGACGGACATATGTTCCTGTCGATAAGACATTGATGGTTCCTTGGAGTTGTGTAATTGGCGAACACCCCATTTCTACGCTGACATTAAAAGATGATGATTTATTTTTAATTACTGATACTCTAGCCAATATTTCTGACCTGAAATGCCGCCTCGGGGGAATTGAGGACAGCATGGGATTATTCTGTCGTGATACAAGGTTTCTCAGTCGTTTGGAATTACAAATTGATGGGCGATCGCCAATTGCGTTTAGCAGTACCGCGCATAAAGGATTTGCGATGACAGTTTTATGTTCAAATCCAGAGATTAATGAGCAAGATGCTAATCAAATAAAAGCGGAAACCATTGATATTCATCGATCAATTGTCATCAAAGGTGGCTTTTTTGAGGATATTCAGGTAACTAATTACAATACGCATCCAGTTAGTTTTACACTCAGTCTAAGCTTAGATGCTGATTTCGCTGATTTGTTTGAAGTGAAAGGAACTAAGCGCGAAAAAAGGGGTGTTTTCCTACGATATGTGCCTAATTTAGAACAGAAATCTGCTGAGCCATTACCAAAAGAAATAGTTCTTGCCTATGAAGGATTGGATGGCTCTTTGATGGAATCTCGGATTCAATTTAATTCTTTTCAGCCACAAGAAATTCATGGATATACGGCAGTTTGGCGATTAGATTTAGGCGCTCATGAATGTAGAACTTTAGGATATCGGATTCAGTTGTTCACAAATAACCGTCCGACTTCAATCGTCAGCGTGCCTGATACATTTGCACAGGCAAAAACAGAGGAGTTGTTAGCAGAAAAAATTTGGACAGAGCAAATCACCAAAATTCAAACCGATAATAAGTCGCTAAATCAAGTGATTGATCGCGCTGTACAAGATATTTATTTGTTAAGACAAACCTCTGAAAAAAATAATTTTCTTTCGGCTGGAGTACCTTGGTTCTCGACTTTATTTGGTAGAGATTCGATCATTGCTGCTTCCCAAACCTTGATTTTAAATCCTGCGATCGCGCGCGATACGCTCTCTGTTTTAGCTCACTTTCAGGGCAAAGTCGATGATGAATGGCGCGATGAACAGCGAGGTAAGATTCTTCATGAAATTAGGCTCGGTGAGATGGCGCGATGTAATGAGGTTCCGCATACTCCTTATTACGGTACGGTTGATGCGACTCCACTTTGGTTGATGCTCTATGCAGAGTATTTTGCTTGGACTGCGGACTATACAATCCTAGATAAGCTCTGGCCAAACGCGATTTCGGCGATGGCGTGGATTGATCGTAATTGCCAAGAAACTGGCTACCTCGTTTACCATCGGGCTTCTAAAAAAGGGCTGCTAAATCAAGGTTGGAAAGACTCTGAGAACTGTATTGTTAATAGCAAAGGAGAACTTGCTGAAGGGGCGATCGCCCTATGTGAAGTGCAAGGATATGTCTATGCGGCTAAGATTCGGATGAGTGAGTTAGCTGAGAAAAAGCAGTTGTTTGATTTGGCAGAACTATGGCGATCGCAAGCAAAAGATTTAAAGCTGCGATTCAATCAAGATTTTTGGATGCCCAATCAAGACTATTTCGCTTTGGCTCTTGATGGTAAAGGGAAACCAGTGGATAGTATCACTTCCAATCCTGGGCATTGTTTGAATTTGGGTATACTTGATCATGAAAAGGCTGTCAGTGTGTCAGCGCGTTTAAATGCTCCAGACATGTTTAATGGTTGGGGCATTCGTACTTTGAGTAGTTTATCTCCCGCCTATAATCCGATGGGGTATCATATTGGCTCCGTCTGGCCCCATGACAATGGTCTGATTGCGCTTGGAATGCGATCGCACAGCATGGTCAAACAATCATTAAGGATCGCTCAGGGGTTGATCAATATGACCATTGCCCAGCCCTATCAACGTCCTCCTGAACTATTTTGTGGCTATGATCATGATAGTTTCACAACACCAGTGCGCTATCCTGTTGCCTGTTCACCCCAAGCTTGGGCTTCGGGAACTATCTTCCAATTGATTTCGGTTATGGTAAATCCTGTACCAAATGCGATTAACAATCAACTCCATATCATCGATCCCTGTTTACTAAATTCGATTAGTTTCCTATCGATTCAGAATTTACGGATCGGACAAACATTGCTCGATCTGGAATTTGAGCGTTCTGGAGATACAACTGCTTGTCGTGTTAATAAAAAACGGGGAAATCTTCGCGTCATCATCGAAGCCTAACCTAAAAGCTTTTTAAGAAATAAGAAAAGCGATCGCGTTGACTAAAGTTTTGTTAAGCTAGAGTCTCTAAAATCTTAAATTTTTTGCGCGCCGAAAATTGCGTTAATACAAACATGGTCAATCTGGTTCAACCTGTCAAGCCCACGATCAAGCCCACGATCGCTTTTTCGCACTTGGGTTGTGAAAAGAACCGTGTCGATACAGAACATATGCTGGGCTTGTTAGTCCAAGCAGGCTATCAAGTCGATAGCAACGAAGAATTAGCCGATTATGTAATTGTCAACACCTGTAGTTTTATTGAAGATGCGCGCCGTGAATCAGTGCGGACTCTAGTCGAACTCGCCGAAATGGGCAAACGCATCGTGATCGCTGGCTGCATGGCGCAACATTTTCAGCAAGAACTCCTTGATGAAATACCTGAAGCCGTAGCCCTTGTTGGCACAGGGGACTATCACAAAATTGTTGATGTCATTGCCCGTGCCGAGACTGGCGAACGGGTCAAAGAAATTAGCGCCGTTCCCACTTACATTGCCGATGACACCGTGCCGCGCTATCGCACCACCAACGAAGCAGTTGCCTATGTACGAGTTGCCGAGGGTTGCGACTATCGTTGTGCATTTTGCATTATTCCCCATTTGCGTGGAGATCAGCGATCGCGCACTATTGAGTCGATTGTGACCGAATGCGATCGCCTTGCCACTGAAGGCGTTAAAGAAATTATCTTAATCTCGCAAATCACCACTAATTACGGCTTAGATATTTACGGTCAGCCTCGCCTCGCCGAACTATTAACCGCCCTCGGTCAAGTTGATGTGCCTTGGATCAGGATGCACTATGCCTATCCCACAGGCTTGACACCTAAAGTAATCAACGCCATGAAGTCCACAGCCAACGTGGTTCCATACCTTGATTTACCTTTACAGCATTCACACCCCGATGTTCTCAAAGCCATGAATCGTCCATGGCAAGGACGCATTAATGACAAGATCGTTGAACAAATCAAAACCGCACTCCCCAATGCAGTTGCGCGTACCACTTTTATTGTCGGCTTCCCAGGTGAGACTGAGGAGCAGTTTGAGCATTTATTAGAATTTGTCAAGCGCCATGAATTTGATCATGTTGGCGTATTTACCTTCTCAGCTGAAGAAGGCACACCCGCTTTTGATTTGCCTAATCAACTAGCCGAAGATATCAAACAAGACCGCCGCGATCGCATCATGGCGGCTCAGCAAGAAATCTCACTCAAGAAAAACCAAGCCGAAATCGGTAAAACCGTTGATGTCTTAATCGAGCAAGAAAATCCGAATACAGGCGAACTAATTGGGCGATCGGCTAGATTTGCTCCTGATGTCGATGGTGATGTCTATGTGCGCGATCCACAAGGTAAAGCAACACTTGGTTCCATGTTTTCTGTCAAGATCACCGCTGCCGATCATTACGATCTATTTGGAGAAATCATCTAAACCTAGAAACTTAGTTCGCCTGCTGCGCGGGCGAACTAGGCTCTGCTTTTGGTATAGGAAAATACAAGATTTTGGTAAATTATTCAGCAAAATAATAAAACTAACTTTTATATAACTTTTTAATTTCTTTTTACTAACCTTTGTATATCTATTGAGGCTTTCGCAATTTGAAAAAGAGTGAATAATTAGTACATCAGGCAAAGAAGTTGTTTGCGTTGTTAGTCAAACCGCCTCTGATGCTCTAAAAACATTCTCGTAATTCCGAATATTACGCTCTCGAAAAACTGCAAGGAAGAATAATGGATACAATTACTAAGGTCGCCCAGTCATCTTTCCGTCAAGGTTTAAGCGATGAACCAACTTTTATGATCAAACTAACCAATAGTAAATTCGACAACCTCGCAGGGTCTGAGCTATTGACTAAAGTTCAGTCTTGGATCGTAACCAACCTCATGATCAATAATCAATCAGTTCCCACCTTAATTGTGGATATGGAAAATGTGGAGTTTATTGATAGTCAAGGCTTACAGAAGCTCTTAGCATCTCTTAGACTAATGCAATCTCAAAAGAGTAATCTGGTACTCTGCTCACAGCAACCTCCTGTCAGTCTCGTATTTGAAATTACAAGAATTGATCAACTGTTTGCAATTTTCCCTTGTATTAACACATTGATGAATCTTGATGTGCGTCAACAAGCGTATTCCCACCTCGTAGCAGCTTAAATAAAGCACAAACCGCAAAGGCGAACTGCGGCGC
>JAYTWB010000437.1:0-4236 GCA_043743655.1 Cyanobacteriota bacterium
AGGGAATTGCCATATTGCGACAAAAAAAACGCCTCGGTGTGCGTTTGTTATTGGAGCAATGTAAGAGAGCAGGCGATCGCCCGATTGATATTAGTTTTGGTATTGCCCCACGCATTAATGCGGTCAGTCGAATTTGGGGTGATGTCCGAAAATGTGTGGAACTTCTCACCACGCGTGACCCGAAAATATGCAAATCTCTGATCGAACAGACTGAACTGGCGAACACGCAGCGCAAGGCTTTACAAAAGAAAGTATTTAAACAAGTTCAGGCAAAAATACAACTCCTCGATCTGTCTACAACAGGAATTATTGTATTGGCTGATCCTCAATGGTCGGTGGGGATTTTGGGCTTAGTGGCAGGGCAGGTAGTCGCCGAATATGGTCGTCCGACTATCCTCTGTACGATAGACGATGGAGTTGCTAAAGGCAGTGCGCGATCGCTGGAAGGGATAAATCTCTATGAACTGCTCAAAGGTCAAGAACATCTGTTAACTAGCTTTGGTGGGCATCCTCTCGCAGGTGGTTTGAGCTTGCCTATAGAAAATCTATCTATCCTCGCCGAGGCGATCGATCAGCGGTTTTGGAGTCAATATGGCGAGTTGCAAAGTAAGGCGATCGCGATTGATTTAGAAGTAGAAATATCTGACTTGAATATGGATTTATTTAACCAGCTTAAACAGCTAGACCCTTTTGGTATGGGTAATCCTTATCCGAGATTATTACTTCGCGATTGTATTTTTTTAGAAACATCACACGCAAATATTTTTAATAAAAAGAGACAGAAAGTTGAATATATCAAAACCGAATATACATTAAGCGATCGCGCTGGGCATCAGATATATGGTGACTGGTGGGGGCATTATTGTTATGAGTTGCCTGATACTGTTTGCGATGTTGTCGTTGAGTTAGTCGATAATCCTTTTCGCCGCCGTTATGATGTGCGACTCATCGATTTTCAGGCTAAGAGTCAGGCTAAGAGTTCGTTGGTAGATTTACCATCTCTTGCCACGCCATTTATTAATAGTTCTCATCCAAACCCAAATATTATCGATTTTCGTGGACATGACCATCGCGAACTTGATAAAAACCTCTCCGCAAAGATATGCGATCGCTGTCCGCAAACTTGGCAAGACTTGAATATATTACTCAATAGCGCGGAGCAAGCGATCGCTCTTGTTTATGCAAAACCTGAACAGATTAATGGTGCGATCGCATGGGAAACTCTGGTGGGAATTGCCAAATATCTGAGTCGAACTGGGAAAGAAATCAAGCGATCGCAAATAGTCAAAAAATTAGGAATTGACGATGTAAATGTCTTGCAGATAGGATTTGATGAGCTACGAACATATGGTTATGTGGTGCAAGTTATTGATAATGAGCAAGATTCTAAAATTTGTATAAGTTCGGTTCCATTCATAGATCAACTATCCATTCAACCAAAGAAATTTATCCAAGCTGCGAATGAATTAGCATTTCAGCAACAGTTTTTTGACCGTCAATTAATACCAAATCACAAAAGAGAAGCGACATTAGAGTTAGCTAAACTATGTGCTGAGGCGATCATGTAGCTCTGCTGGTTTTCTTTGTTCTAGGCTGTTTCGCGGCAAGCTTTTGCAGCTTTTCGATTTGTTTTAGGGTTAGTCCTGTGAATTGGGCGATCGCTTCTACGGGTAGTTGGAACTTAGCATTTTTAAGGCGATCTGATTAGATGCTTTCGTTAAACCTTTAGCCTCGCCTTTGGCTATGCCTCTAGCCTCGCCTTCGAGCAAGATTTCTTGATAAATCACTGATTCTTTCATGATTTCGCTCCTTAGTAATCTCTGGATGATTTCTTTGTTCAGGGCTATACCCGATATTATAGCTGTCGATGCAGCAACGTTGCTTTGGGTGGTTTTATCGGTGATGTTTTCGATTTGTTGGGCGACTTGTCTTAATGTTTCTTCGGGGTTGTTGGTGTTGGATAGTGGGGCAAATGGTAGTAAGCCTTGGTATTGTTGAAATATTGCGGTGGGTTGCTCCCATAGGCGAATGACTTGGAAGCGGTGCGTTAGTTCGCCTATGGTAAATGTGGTTTCATTGACTAGGGTTGATTGGCTGGGGGTAAGGTAGATGACAACTTGATGGATTTGCTTTTCTGGGAATTTGCGATACAGCCTTAGTCGATAATCTGCCATGCGGAAGGGGATGTTTTTGTTTGGCTCGGTTTGGAATTCGATGTGGAGGATTAGTTCTGCTGATTCGAGGAAGATGACTGTGTCGGCGCGGATTGGTTCGAGGAGCAGTTTGGATGGTTCGAGTTTGGTGAGGTTGATGGATTTTCCCAATAGCCAACTGGCGAAGTCGCTGGGGAAGGTTTCGGCTAGGAATTTGCAGGTGTTGTCAAAGCTCATTGCTGGGTTTTATCATTTTCGGCTCTGTTTCTGTATGGGTTATGGAATTGTTACCGTATATTACCTCAGAGAAATTGCTTAGTTTGACATCATTCTAATTTTTGTAAATCTGGCAGTAGAAGATTACAAAAATCTTCTCCGAGTATTGATTCATTAGTAGCAACCTGAAAGATGCGATTGGCAAACCCAATCAATGTACTTCTATCTCTATTTATTCGGAAAGCGAGATAAACAACTTTCCCTTTATTAAGCTCTGCAATAACATAGCCTGCATATTCTCTGTCTAGCATTTTTCTTTTTGAAGCACATTCCTGACTGTAGCATTGAATTAATAGAGCATTATTTAGCCAAAATATCATATCATTGTCAGAAATTTCAATTTTTCTCAAAGTCTTTATCTTTTTACAATCTATATAATCTGTATAATGTTTTTGATCTTTATAAAGGTAAATTGTTATTTTCTTTATACTTGAAGATTTGATTCGACCCGTAGCAAAAGCATCTGAATCAGAGTCACCAATAGGCAAGCATTCTCGAACATTGTAAGTTGAAGCAAACCAAGAATATAGGAAATTCAGAGGAACTAATGAACAAATTATGATTACAAGGAAAAAGATACGAGTGGGAGTAATAAAATGAGATTTCATGATTTTTTAAGTAGCTCCTGTCATCACCTGCTGATCCGCTGCCAATGCAATATTCTGATTAGCACCATAGACAAACCGCTCCGTCGTTGCGGCTAAAGCACCATCGCCATCTGTATCTACTATCTTCGCAATCCTTTGGTCATAGACATCGTAGACATAAGTTGCCGACCTGATTTTCTCGCCACTAGCATCAAAAACATTGACACCAATTAGGCGATCGCGTATATCCCAAATATATTGAGTCGCCTCACCCGTCACCTTATCAATCCGCTTAACGCGATTACCCACCGCATCATATCTATAACGATACTTCGCATCCTCAAGTAACTGATTATTTACACCCGTCACATAACCCGAATTCGTGCGATTGCCATTGCTATCATAGGTATAACCCTCATCAGCCTGATAATTATAATCCGCACCAGTCAACTGATTCGTACCGTCATAATTATAACTAGCCGTTCCATCCTGATTATCAATCCCCACAATCCTGCTACCCGAATCATAAGATTGATGGTAAGTTGCAATATTATTTGCGCCCCTACTGTGTGATATCCGTGAGGCGATGATCGTAGGTCTGCATCGTCTCAGCCACCAGATTTGTGCTAGCATAGCGCCTCTTATTCGTCACCTGTTGAACTGACATAAACATCCATTTTTCTTGCCTCCTCAAGAAGTTCTTTTGCTCTTTCTTCTCCAAATATATGCAGCAGCAGTTCTGGCAACCAGTTATCATCAGTAGCATAATTTATAGATTTCCAAGCAGTTAAGAACTCAAAAAACTGATCATCTATTTCAGGACAAGCTTGTCGAATACTATTTATAAAAGATTGTGAACCACCTAAAAATGAAAATCCATCAATATTGTCATATAGCCCCCAAGCACTACTAGGAGAGAATTTAGCATGCCAAGAAGAATGATTTGGTGTGTAATCTTCCTGTTCTCCAAGTGGTGTAAAGTGGCAATACTCATCTAAAGTATCAACTTCATAGACAAAAGTATCGTCTAGGTTCAAAGCTGCATCTCTTAAAATATTCCAAAAAACCTGTGTGTCAAATGGATTCTTGCAGTGTGCAAATAAAAACAAGCTAGCTTCAATAGAATCAGTAAAGGGATAAACAATTTGACCTGAAGGTTGGAAAATAGAATCATTAAATACTTTCATTAACACTGGATAAACATTTTTTAAATAATCTTC
>JAYTWB010000438.1:0-2774 GCA_043743655.1 Cyanobacteriota bacterium
GTTTGACTTTAGTACCGCTGAAAGTCTATCAAAAGGAAGGCTGGATTAAAGTTGATCTTGCGGTTGTGCGCCATAAAAAGCTTCATGATAAACGTGAAGACATGAAAAAACGCGATGATAAACGTGAAATCGAACGTGTTATGAAAAACAATTAAAGAAATCAATAAAAGACCGATAAAAAACACTTGTTGGGGGATTCTTTATCTTATTGGTTTTTTAGTGGAGTGCCATCATTTCTAGTTCATAGAGGCTAGCGTATAAGCCTTGTTTAGCAATTAGTTGATCATGAGTGCCAGACTCAATCACTTCACCTTGCTTGAGTACGAGAATACGATCAACATTGCGAATTGTGGATAGACGGTGAGCAATAATGATCGTGGTGCGGTTGATCAATAAGCGATCTAAGGCTTGTTGAATCAAAAATTCAGTGCTTACATCGAGGCTAGCGGTGGCTTCGTCCAGAATTAAAATCCGCGGATCCCGAATTGCAGCTCTGGCAAAGGCTAGTAACTGCTTTTGTCCACCCGATAGATTTGTACCACGCTCACGGACTTGAGTGGCATAGGCTTTGGGTAACTCTTGGATGAAGCGATCAACATTCATTAGTTCTGCGGCTTCGACTACTTGCGCGATCGCGTAGTCTTCACCGAGAGTAATATTGTCTTTGATATCGCCAGAAAACAAGAAAGCATCTTGTAAAATTACACCCACATATCGCCGCAGTTCAGCTTGGGTAATCTCGCGAATATCAATTCCATCAATCAAAATCCTGCCTTTGGTCGGCTCATACAAGCGAGATAACAACCGAATAATTGAGCTTTTCCCTGCACCTGTTGGTCCCACTAGGGCAATTTTTTCACCAGCCCGCAAGGTAAATGTCACATCTTTAAGAACATATCCATTTGGTTTATATCCAAACCAAACATGATCAAAACAAATTTCGCCATTGCCATCAAGGGGCAAAGATTTAGGATGTTCAGGATCGCGAATTTCAATAGGTTCCTGCAAAATAGCGTTGATACGCTCAACTGCGGTAAATCCTGCTTGAATTGTGGTAAATTTTTCGGCTAATTGACGGATGGGGTCAAAAAGACGCTGCGAGAACAGTACAAAAGCTGAGAGTTCTCCAAAAGTAAGGTTTTTTTGGACAATTTGTCCACCACCTAGCCAAAGTACACCTGCGATCGCCACCAGTGCTACCCATTCGAGCGTAGCGGACACGGCGGAGTCATGAAAAACTGTGCGGTTTACCTCAGCTACATATAGCTTGTTGACTTTAAGATGTTGAGCAGAGTTAAAATTTTCGCGGCGAAATAACTGGACGATATTTGCGCCAATAATATTTTCTTGGAGAATTGAATTGAGTTCAGACAGGCGATCGCGTGCTTTGAAGTTTGCCTTGCGATACTCATGCTGAAAATAAATGATTAGAGCAGTAACGGGGATGACCATTGCAACTAGCAACAGAGCTAAGTCCCAGCGCAGCAAAAACATGAATAGAGCGATCGTGCCAATCGCGGCAAAATCGCTGAATACGCCGACTGAACCAGTGGCGAATACGTCACCCAACGCCTCAACATCACTGGTCAAGCGCGTAATCAGTTTGCCAACAGGAGTGCGATCAAAAAAGCTAGTCGATAAAGACGTAACGTGACGAAACAAGTCTTGACGAATATCGGCGGTAATTTTTTGTCCGACCTCTTGCACTAAATAGCCCTGCCAAGCCTGAAAGGTAAGTCGTACAGCGATCGTCAGTAATATGACTAGACAAATCCAACGCAAACCAAATAAATCGCCACTTTTAATTGGTCCATCGATCGCTTGCTGCACAAGAATTGGTTGAACAGCACTAGCAATCGATAAAGGCACAAGTAAAAGCAGCGATATTAGAAGCTTTTTAGAGTTTTGCTTTGCATAAGGCAATAAACTCAACAAGAGTCCCCAATCATTACTTTTAGAGCGATTAGTTGGTTGAGAGTTAGCAGAGCTAGCTTTAGAGGAGGTGACCACTATTCGATATCCCTGTTACCTGGGTTGCGCGATGGATCGCTATTGAGAAATCCAAATACGAACAAGCTGATGAAAAATATGACAGTGATGTAAACCACTATTTTTAAAGTGAGCATAAATAAATAGTCTCCGTATAAATATCTAAGTAACTTATCTAACAATCTATCCTATGTTTAATCGTATAGGAAAAGATCAAGTTCTTTATCGTTCCTGAAGATTGGCTTTTAGAGATTAAGTATAAATACTTAATCTCTAAAAAATCTGTCCCAAAAGATGCGATCGCTCAATGTATAGAGATATCTGACAAGCGATCGCTCGCAGTAATTTTTCATCTAAATCTGAATAAGCAAGAGTTATTTCTTGAGCGTTGTCTTTAGTAATTGAAATATCTTGTACTTTACGATTTATTAGCTGGAATACCCCAATTGTCCTTTTTTGAGAATCAAACATTGGTACAGCTAGAACAGAACGTGTGTGGTATTCGATATCGTAGTCAAAAGTTTTGTGATGGCGATACCTAGCGTTATCGGGTAGTTGATGAGCGTCAGATAAATTGAGAGTTTCGCCCGTCAGCGCCACATAGCCCACGATACTATCTTGGTTAAGTGGCACTGCAAAATTGACCAGCGATCGATCAGGCTGTGAGTCATTCTGAGAAACTTCAAAACAAACTGTATGCACATTTGTAGAGCGATCAATTAGATAGATGCTGCCTGCATCGCTCGCCGTCATTTTTCTAGTAGTCACCAATGCTGATTCTAAAA
>JAYTWB010000439.1:0-3112 GCA_043743655.1 Cyanobacteriota bacterium
AAACAAAATCTGTACCGCCCGCTACGCGGGCGGTACAGATTTTGGGGTTTTATATTTAATTGTGCCTAGCTACTTAATAAAACTATTTAACCAATAAAACCACAGCATGAACCGCGATCGCTTCTTTTTGACCGATCGCATCCATACCCTCATTTGTAGTTGCTTTAATGCTGACACAATCAATCGGTAAATTCATTGCTTGTGACAGGCGATCGCGCATCGCTTTAATATGCGGCTTTAGCTTCGGGGCTTCCGCAATTACCATCGCATCAAGGTTATTTACACGCCAACCCTGCGCCAAAATCAATTCTTGAACCTGTTGCACAAGCATAATGCTATCGGCTCCAGCCCATTTTGGGTTGGTGGGCGGGAAATAATGCCCAATGTCACCAAGAGCAAGCGCTCCGAGCATGGCATCCATAATCGCATGGGTCAACACATCCGCATCGCTATGTCCGAGGAGTCCTTTTTCATAAGGAATTTTGACACCACCGAGGATCAATAGGCGATCGCTAACGAGTCGGTGCAGGTCATAACCATTGCCAATGCGAATATTCATAAATAAGTAGCTAAATTTAGCTATCCATAATATCACTCAGTTATTATGTCTTGATCTGCATGTCTTGATCTGCATATCTTGAGTGAATGTTGTATGCGATCGCTAATTTTTTGAGAGTGCGATCGCTTTTTTCTAGATATGAGAATGCAATCGCTTTTTGTTGAGTGAATGCTGAATGCGATCGCCTTTTTTATGGACAATAATAGGCGATCTTTTTTTTGAATAGGCGATCGCCTATAGTAAAAATACGCTATAACCAAAGGTATAGTCACATTTACAATAATATCCACCAGTAAAGTCTTTGATATGAAACACCAGACTAGAATCACATTCGATCCTAAGGTGATGGGCGGTAAGCCTTGCATAAGAGGAATGCGCGTAACGGTTGGTATGGTAGTTGGACTGCTTGCTGTCGGACATTCTTCCGAAGAAATTCTCAAAGCTTATCCATATCTAGAAATAGAAGATATTTTTGCTGCGCTCTCTTATGCAGCTTGGCGTGCTGAAGAAGTAGAAGTCTTATTAATATCAGCATGAAAATTTTAATTGACATGAATCTTTCTCCTGATTGGGTTAAAAAATTTATAGATTCAGGGCTTTCAGCTACTCACTGGTCGAGAGTAGGTAGCCCACAGGCAAAGGATTATGAAATCATGGAATATGCCTTAACTAAAGCTAGCCGCCTCTGGATTAAAAATCCAAAATCAGACTCTCCTCGCAATTTTAGCTAAAAATCCTTATTGCTTGTTAAATGTGCTAGAAAATTGAAGAACTTTATGAGCGATCGCCTGTTAAATCCCATTGATAAGACTTCAGAAATCTCGAATTTATGTCAGACTCTTGAAGGCTGCGTATTAGTTGTCGATGACAATCCCACTAATTTGAGCGTATTAGTAAACTTATTGCGCGATGTGGGGTTGCGGGTGCTAGTCGCGACTGATGGTGAGAGCGCGATCGAGCAGACGCAGTATGTGAAGCCCGATCTGATTCTGCTCGATGTGATGATGCCGGGAATCGATGGCTTTGAGACTTGTCAACGCCTCAAGGCAAATATAGAGACAACCAAGATTCCGATTATTTTTATGACCGCGCTTTCTGAGACGGTGGATAAAGTGCGCGGGTTATCGCTGGGGGCGGTGGACTATGTGACTAAACCCTTTGAACACGAAGAAGTTTTAGTCAGAATTCGCACTCATTTAACGATCGCGAAGCAGCGCCAAATTATCGAATCACAAAATCTTGATTTACAAAATGAAGTTAGCGATCGCAAACGTGCGGAAGCAGCCTTAACGATTTTTCTTCAGGCTGTTTCCCATGACTTACGCAACCCTGTCACAGGATTGATTATGGTACTTGATAATTTAATCAAGACTAATCAAAATCTCGAAAATAATATTAAAGATAATATTATTTTGCCGCGAACCACTATAGAAAGAATGCGTCAAAGTGGCAATCGGCAATTAGCCCTGATTAATTCCTTATTGGAGTCTCATTCTAATAATGTGCATGGAATTGTCATCCATCCGCAACCAACGATAATTAAAGAAGTTATCCAAGCCGCGATCGATGATCTGCAAGGATTGTTAGAAGAAACCGAGGTTGATTTACAAGTTCCTTTTGATTTACCACTTGTTGATATGGATGCTGCCTCTATTTGTCGAGTTTTCCAAAATCTCATCGCCAATGCGATCAAGCATAATCCGCCTAATCTCAAACTCACCATTTCTGCTCAAATTAATCCTGAGAATATGCTGCTATGTGAAGTTAATGACAATGGCGTGGGGCTAACCCCTGAGCAGAGCAAAAATTTATTTGAGCTTTATGCTCAAGGTAAGGCTCAAAACAATCTCAATCGGCGATCGCTTAGTCTCGGACTAGGGCTATACATTTGTCGGCAAATTATCCAAGCTCATGGCGGTGCGATCGGCGTAAGCGCGGAGTTAAACGTTGGCTCTCGATTTTGGTTCACCTTACCGATTGCTTTGATTCCTCAATAAAATGGAGGAGAATGCCAAGAATTTTGTCGATATCAGTGATGTAATAGTCAGTTAGATCAATTGTGACTGTTTGTTCGGTTATCTGGAGAAACTTCCATATTTCGCCAGTCGTGACGATGCCATAAATTGTGGCGATGTCGTTGTTTTCAAGTTCGTTAAATAATTGAGCAGCGACCATTTCGGCAATACATTGCCCTAATCCTGATTTAATATCTTCATTTTTGGCTTCTACAATAGCAACGACTGGCGCGCTAATCATCAGTTGTTGTTTGGATAAACTGATCAGATAGTCGCAATAGCCTGACAGTCCCTGTTCTGGGCTGACACTGAACTCTGTACCAGAAAATAGACTGATCGGAATCGGCGATCGCCGTCTTAGTTCTAATAATGTGGGCGCGATCAGAAATTCTGATCGCGCTTTTTCGGTGTTAATGGCAAGGGCAAGAGGAATATTTTCGGTGAGGATGCGTTTAAGATCATCACTTGTCGCGATCGCCTGAATATGAGTAAACAAATCGACTTGCTCTTCGATTTGTAAATGAAAGTCTTTTTCGAC
>JAYTWB010000440.1:0-2145 GCA_043743655.1 Cyanobacteriota bacterium
CTTTAAGGCTACTCCAAGATACTGATGCCATCATCTTTACTTCTAATGCAGGGCAATTACTCAATCAAGGAGAAAAAGATGCACTCAACAATATCAAGCAACGTAATGGGAACAAACCTTTAGAGAATCTTTTTCTGGTTGTGAACTTTATGGACAACTTAGATAGTGATGAAGAAACTCAAGGAGTTCAAGATAAAGCTAACAAAGTTACTCGTGATGGATTAATCAGTGGTAACGATAGAATCCATTTCATCTCTGCAAAGCTTGCACTAAAAGCGATTGTCAATAATTCAACAAATGAATATCTAGACTCGTTCAAACATTTTACTAAGGTATTGGAATCATTTTTGACTGATGAGATTGGTTTGCTTGTTTTACAAAGCACTAGCCAAAAACTCAATGAACTTACTCAAAAGTGTATTAGCGACTTACACCATGCAATTAACAATGTAGATCGAGATATCGATCCAGCCTGTAGGAAAGAGATTTTAGAAAAAATTGGAGAATCAAGTGGAAGATTTGTCAGTATTTGTAAGGAAGTAAAGGTAGCGGGTGAGAGAGCTAAGACATCAGCTTTAGAATCTTGGAGAGGTAATATCAATGGAGGTCTCAAAAATAGAATTATAGAAGCAAGCGATAAATGGACGACAGTCCATAACCCAATTTTTAGCCGCAACAAGCTGGTTAATGATGCCATTCAAGAATTTAACAAAACCTTAAATGCTGATATTAAAGAAGTTTGGATAGACAAAGTTTTAAAACCACTTCTTATGGGAGAACTAGAACTTTTAGACAGGAAGATTAAGAAAGAGTTTAAAGCTCTTGATTTAAGTTTTGCGATCCTAGATGAGACAGTTGGTTCAAACTTTGGTCATGAGATTTCTCTGAACTTACAGGATTTTGATGTTTCATTTATAGCTGCTTTTGCGGGTGGTGGTGCAGTTGGAGGCGGTGGCGCAGTAGCAGCAGCCTTTTTCCTGATTCCTGCCTTTACTCTAGCTCCAGCAATTATTGCGGGAATCTTGGCAGCAGTAGTGGTTGCAGCTTTATCTGGAACTAAAGCAACGATAGATGCTTATAAATATATTGCTAAAAAGGTGTGCGAAGAATGTTTCAAGGAATTTAGCAAAGAGGAAGTGCAGGAACAAATTGAGCAAGAGATTAAAAAGTCTATAGATGAATTATTTGTAAATAGAGCTAAAATTGCTGGTGATCTAATCAAGCAGATTATCTCTGAATGGGAGAATCGGTTAGAACTTGAGGAAAGGAAACAACAGGAAAGTGGCGATCGCCTTCGTTCTCTAATATCTGGCAAAAAACAAGA
This sequence comes from Cyanobacteriota bacterium, assembly GCA_043743655.1. Taxonomy (GTDB): domain Bacteria; phylum Cyanobacteriota; class Cyanobacteriia; order Pseudanabaenales; family Pseudanabaenaceae; genus Pseudanabaena. The sequence goes on from JAYTWB010000440.1 coordinate 1,325, forward strand.
ATTTGAAAACACTCTCAAACCCTACTAAAACCATGATCAAACAAATTACCCTAGAAGTTGAAGCACCGATCGCTGACGCATACCAAAACGCTACCCCAGAACATCGTCAAGCATTACAGGCGATCGTTAGTTTGTATCTAAAATCTATATCTATTCCATTTAGGCAAGATGTTGTACCCAATCAAGATATTCTCAACAAAAAGCCAAAGCGCACAACACCCGTCCATCTGATTGGCAAAGGCGAAACATTAGGCGATATTGTTAGCCCCATTGTCGATGAAGAGGATTGGGAATGTCTGAAATGGTAATTCTTGATACGCATATTTGGTTCTGGTTCATCAATGGAAGCTTTGAGCGCTTTCCTATGCAATGGCTAGAACAAATTCGACAAGCAGATATAGTTGCAGTGTCAGCAATATCCTGTTACGAGATTTCCCTAGCTCATAACAAAGGTAGGTTAGCAATGCATATCCCCGTGCAAGATTGGCTTACTGATTCTCTAGCCCCCGCAGGAATTGAACTATTATCGCTAACTCCTGAAATTACAGTCAGAGCCGTAAATTTAACCCTCATTCACAAAGATCCCTTTGATCGCCTAATCATCGCCACCGCCTTAGAATATGAAGCAAAACTCGCCAGTGTTGACAGCTTATTTTCTAAATACCCTGAGTTAGAAAACCATCTCATGTAAATCAGGAATATCTAAACCCACTTTCAAATACATTTAGGACTTACGCAAAGGAAAAAATGATGTAAAAAGGAAGAAGGATTTGAGCAAAAGAAATGGCAGGAAAGTTTACCAAGTTAGATTATTGCCAGTA
>JAYTWB010000441.1:0-1795 GCA_043743655.1 Cyanobacteriota bacterium
GCAATCCCGATCGCTACTGCACTAACTAAACCAGCGATCGCTCCCATGATCGGGACAAATCCACCTTGCAGCTTTGCCGAAATAAAAATCACCACTTCAAAACCTTCACGCAAAACGGCGATCAGAATTAGCGTGAAAACTGCCCAGCCTGCATTCTGTTCGTTCGCGATCGCTTTGCCAATTTTCCCCTCGATTTCACCTTTGAGAGCTTTGGCATTTTCGGTCATCCATACCAACATCCAACTCAACATAGCGATCGCGGTGATACCCAAAAGTCCTTGCCATAGTTGTCCATAAAAAGCGGCTTGATCTGGGTCAGTGCTTTCGACTATTTTTAAAAACCAATTCAGCAATATCCCGACGATAACGCTCGCCAATACACCTGTGCCAATGCCACCAAATACCCAAGCATAGAGTGAACTGCGATCGGCTTTTTTGAGATATGCCATCACGATTCCTACCACTAAGGCAGCTTCCACTCCCTCTCGTAAAGTAATTGCGAAAATCGGTAATGCAGCACTAAAATCCATAACTCATCTCTTGTTTACTGTTGTGAGTCTGTGCCGCGCGGCACAGACTGGTTCTATTAAAATATGATGCCACGCTAAATTAGCGACTCACTTATCTAGATTTTAAGCTTGCGAGTTGTTGCCTATAAGTACTAGATTGGATCAGCATCAAACTTAATTTCGTCACTATACCTTCGTCACTATGCCATTGTCGCCACGCTCATCTCTACTCATGACTCCCTCGACAAAACAAGTGACAAATATCACCACCAAGCTAGAACGCCTCACTCCGCCGCTAAAATGGGCGGGCGGTAAACGTTGGCTTGTGCCACATTTACAAAGTATTTGGCAGTCTTATGATCATTTGCGTCTGGTGGAACCATTTTGTGGTGGTTTAGCGATCGCTTTGGGTTTGCAACCTCAAAAAGCACTACTCAATGATATAAATCCCCATGTAATCAATTTTTATGAATGGCTACAAAAAGGTTTAAGCTTCGATATTGAAGCGAAGTATGATCGCGATTTTTACTATGCTCAGCGAGTAGAATTTAACCGTTTGATTCAAAACGGAGAAATTGATAGTAATAAAGCAGCTCAACTATTTTATTATCTTAATCGCACTGGTTATAATGGTCTCTGTCGATTCAATAGCAAGGGTGGTTTTAACGTCCCTTTTGGAAGATACAAGAGCGTTAATTACAATCCAGATTTTTCTATATATAAATCTGCAATGGCATCTTGGAAATTTACAACTGTAGATTTTGAATCAATCCGAATTAACAAAAAAGATTTCATATACGCTGATCCTCCATATGACGTGGAGTTTCGTCAATATTCTCAAAATGGGTTTGACTGGACGGATCAAGTTCGTCTTGCCAAATGGTTAGCCCGTCAAAAATGTCCAGTAATTGCTTCTAACCAGTCTACAGAGCGTATTGTGGAATTATATCAAGGGCTAGGATTTGACTTAGAATATCATGACGCTCCACGCAGAATTAGCTGTAATGGAGATCGTCAGCCTGCAAAAGAAATAATAGCTTTTAGAGGATTTAGTTCATTATGAGTGTACGAAATACTTTAACGGGAGCAGTTCTTGAACTTATGGTTTTACCCTCATTAAGCTTAGGAGGCTATGAATATGAGCTTCAAAAGAGCATTGGAACAAGACCAGGAGGACGTAAACACAAGATAGATGCTGTGGCAAATAAGGGGGATAATTCTTATCTAATTTCCCTCAAATGGCAACAAGTAAATGGAACGGCAGAGCAGAAAGTTCCTTTTGAAGT
>JAYTWB010000442.1:0-2545 GCA_043743655.1 Cyanobacteriota bacterium
GAGAGCGAATTTCCGTCTGCCAAACATATTATCGAAAATAGCGATGATGACCAACGCCATGACGATAGCTCCAGCGCTTTAGCCGTAACCGCAGCAGGCAACTTTGCCTCAGTCCTTGCGCCGCTGACTCCCGAAAAATTTAGCCAAGTCGTCCATGATGTTGAACAAAGGCTACGCATCGTCAATCAAACGCTCGGAATGCTCAATACCGACTTTGATGTGATCCTTGATGAAATGTTGCAAGCAATTCGCGGCAAAATTGGTGAATTGCTATCAGCCGATCGCACCACGATTTTTTTGTTGGATATTGATAAAAATCAACTCTGGACAAATGTCCCTAGTGAAGATGGCAAAAACATCGAAATTCGGATTCCCACCCAGCCAACTAGCATCGCGGGTGAAGTTGCCACTTACGGTACAACTGTTAATATTCCCTTTGATTTTTTTGATGATCCGCGATCGACCCAAGCCAAGAAACAATATGAGCGCACAGGATATCGCACATATACGATGATCGCCATGCCACTTTTGAACGATAACGGTCAACTGGTAGCGGTGGTGCAGCTAATTAATAAGTTACGCATCAACGATCATTCTCTACCTCTCGAAGATCGCGTTGATAATTTTGGTTTTACAAAAGAAGATCAAGCTCTATTTGCTCAATTTACGCCTTCCATTCGCTTGATTTTAGAAAGCTCTCAGGCTTTTTATTCCGCAGCTCAAAAGCAACGTGCAGCCGATGCTTTGATGAAAGCTGCCATGTCTCTTGGTCAGAGTTTAGACCTAGAGACAACTCTCAAAAAGGTAATGGAAGAAGCCAAGCTATTGATGAATGCAGATCGCAGTACGCTCTGGTTAATCGATCGCGATCGCAATGATCTTTGGACACAGATCGTTACTCATGCGGGTACAACTAAAGAACTGCGAGTACCTATGGGTGTGGGCTTTGCAGGGCGGGTGGCAATTACAGGCGAAGTGTTGAATATTCCCTTTGACTTGTACGATCATCCTGAAGCCAATAATTCCAAAAAGTTTGACCAAGATAATGGCTATCGCACCTGTAGCTTGCTTTGTATGCCAATTTTTAATTCTAATAAAGAGTTGATCGGCGTAACCCAACTCGTCAATAAGATTCAGCGTGGTGATTTTTCGGAATACAATCCTGATACTTGGCCGATCGCTCCTGATCGCTTCAAAGCTAGTTTTAATAGCAATGACGAAGACTTTATGAAGGTCTTTAATGTTCAAGCAGGTGTCGCGCTTGAGAATGCTAAGTTATTTGCCAAGGTCAAGCAAGAACAGCAAATGCAAAAAGACATCTTGCGAAGTCTATCCGATGGCGTAATCTCCACTGATAAGCACGGCAAAATTATCGCGGCTAACGAACGTGCTTATGACTTACTGGGAGTTGGCGATGCTTTGCTGGAAGGAAAATCAGTTTATGAATTAATCAATATTGAGAAGGCAAATTTCACTAAATGGTTTGATAACAGCTTAGAAGGTAGCGATGAGAAAAGTCGTAAGCAGTACTATCCTGACCAAACGCTACGCTCGACTGATGGTGAGCAGCATAGTATTAACATATCTATCAACACGATGTCGCAAGGTGATGACAGCGAAGGTGTGCGTGGGTCGCTAGTGGTGATGGAAGACATTAGTCAAGAGAAGCGCCTCAAAAGTACGATGTATCGCTATATGACCCAAGAGCTGGCTGAGCAGCTTCTGGCTCGTGGCGAAGTTAAAATGGGTGGTGATCGCAAAGAAGTTTCCGTTCTATTCTCGGATATTCGTGGCTACACCACACTCACTGAATCTCTAGATGCCGAGGATGTGGTGACGATGTTGAATGAATATTTTGAAACAATGGTGGAGGCTGTTTTTGAGTACAAAGGTACTCTAGATAAATATATTGGCGATGCGATCATGGCGGTGTTTGGTTCGCCGATGCCAATTCCTGATCATGCGTGGATGGCTGTGCAAACTGCGATCGATATGCGCCATCGCTTATGTGAATTTAATATCAAGCGTATTGAAAAACTGAAGCCCCAAAATCCCAAAGAATTAGATATGGCAACGATCAGGATTGGCATCGGTATTAATTCTGATACGGTGATCAGTGGCAATATTGGCTCAACGCGGCGGATCGAATTTACAGCGATCGGGGACGGAGTTAATCTCGGTTCACGGCTTGAGGGTGCTAGTAAACAATATGGTACGGATGCGATCATTAGTGAAACTACTTACAAATTTTGTAGCGATCGCATTTGGGTAAGAGAACTTGATCGCATCCAAGTCAAGGGCAAAAACCAACCCGTCAGCGTCTATGAATTAGTCGGCTTAAAATCTGATCCGCTTAATGAGATTCAATCTAAGATTATTGAGCATTATCATGCGGGTCGCGAGCATTATCTCACGCGCAAGTTCAGTAAGGCAGTTGCCGAGTTTGCAGAAGTCTTAGAACTCGATAAACAGAATAAAGCCGCAAATATCCATATCACCCGTTGTCAGCACTTCTTGCTCAACCCTCCTGACGATGAATGGGATG
>JAYTWB010000443.1:0-2230 GCA_043743655.1 Cyanobacteriota bacterium
CTTTTTCGCGATCGGTACACTGCTACCGCCTTGCATCCACAAAACTTGTCCCTTGAGATAATTTAGCTCTGGGTTATTTGGAGCCGCCGCGATCGCCTTATTTACTGCATCTAGCGCAAGCTCTGGTTTGCGCGCATCACGATAAGCTAGCGCAATACCACGCCATTTCAAATAATCAGGAGCTGCGTATTGCCGTAAACTTGCCAATGCGGTTTCAAGGTCAGACAAAGGCAATACTGAGGCAATCAGCATATCGATATATCCCTTGATCAAATTTAGTTCAGGATCATTTGGATCAATATCCTGAGCCTTTTTGATGTTGTCAAATACATTCTGCACTAGCGGCAAAGCTCTAGGCGCACTAGACAAGCCATCAGTTTTGACGATATATCCAGCTTCAATCAAATCACTGACAGCGATATAGAGATAGGCTCTGAGATTATCTTTACCCTTCAAAGCTTCAGCATTATTGCGAACTCGTTTACCCGCTACCTGCATTCCTAAATAGTCTTCTTTGGCATAAAAAGTCGAAGCTCGCAAGGCAAATAAAAGCGGTTCGCTAGCCTCTGTTCTTACAGCGACATCTAGCTGCTTCACTGCCTCGACATAATTGCCTTCTTTGAACATTAATTCAAAGGCTTTTTGAGTTTCACCACCGATCGCTTTAGCGTTGCTAGTGCGAAATGGGTCAGCCGCAAAGCTGGGCATAGCGGCGGTGACTAATACTGCTAATAAAGATGAAGATATAAATTGCAAAGGACGCTTCATAAAATTCCCCGAGAGGCTGAGGCTATAAATTAGCTATGTACGACATAGAGACGATCTTAATCTACAAAAGGTTTCTTGACTTCACCTAATCGACTGCTATAGCTGCCGCCGCCTGTTATTGGGACAAATAAAAACCCAAGAAGCGAGTGGCGGCGCTTCGCGCCGCAACTCGTATTCTGGTTTTGTGTCCTAAAAAGCATGGCGACTGCTATAGCTGCCGAGATTTGTTTGACGGGCTGTCTTTTGACTACGAGAACAAGTACCCGCATGATATACATAGACTAAAATTCAACTCGACTTTGCGGCTAAGCCGCGTAGGGCGTAAGCTAATGCTTTGCCCTTATTTTTCTTGCATATCTCTCGTATACTTAAGAACTAATAAGTAAATTATGAAACGCATTTTTTCTATTCTCGCGATCGCCTTAACCATGTTGGTGAGTCTTACATTCAGTCAACCTGCTTTTGCAGAGGCATCCCCAGGCGCAAAAATCTTTAATAATAACTGCGCTTCATGTCATGCAGGCGGTAAAAACAGCGTAGTCGCTGCTAAAACCTTGAAAGCAGAGGCATTAGCAAAATATGGCAAAGACACAGTCGAAGCCATTACTTTGCAAGTCACCAAAGGGAAGGGAGCGATGCCTGCTTTTGGCAAAAAGCTCAGTCCCGATCAGATTAATTTAGTCGCTAACTATGTGCTTGAGCAAGCTAAGAACGGCTGGGCTAAGGGCTAATACTTATAATTAGTGCCACGATTTGCGTGGCACTAATTAGGGAAGATTATATTTTTTAAACTTTCAGAAATCTCTGTTAATTATCTGTGGCAACTAATGTTTGAAGTAGCATCTATTTTACTAAATCTAAATTTATCTACTATTCCTAGCTCTTCTGTTCCCAACATCGATAAACCCAGTTATATCGCTCACCAAGTCCATACAACTCAAGATGTCGGTGCTACGATCCACATTGATCCAAACGATCGCCCAGTTGTTGGTGAAAAATCAAGAGTTTGGATATCGCTCACTAAACGCGGCGGAACAATTATTCCCTATGAGAAATGTAATTGTCGGATGGAAGTGCGATCGCTAACTGACAAAAGCATCAAATTTACAGTGTCGCAGTCTTCGTCAATCCTCGATCGCTATCTAAGTTTTCCGAGTATGGAAGTCATATTTCCTCAAGTAGGCAGATATGAACTGCGGTTAATCGGTTCTCCTAAAGTAGAAGAAGATTTTCAGCCTTTTGAGTTGACTTTCACCACAGATGTGAGCAAATAATTTTTTGATCATAATGTCTAAAGCGAAATACGGGACATTATGTGAAGCTAGAAACTAGCTAGAGTGCGAGTTTTTTGATTAGGCTAGCAAAGATTCTATCCATTTTGGTGGATTTGGGATCGGATTGCCGAGGCGATCAAGGACAATCCATGCCACTAGATGCACAAGTAGTTGATAGGCAAAGTTAC
>JAYTWB010000444.1:0-3460 GCA_043743655.1 Cyanobacteriota bacterium
CAAGTTTTATGTCACCAATATTACTGATACTTGGGTTCCTTTTACAGGTGTAATCGAAATGTCGGCTTTAGTTGATCGCGCTCAGTTTGGCGGTAATGCTCTAGTTTATTTACCGAAATATGTTGTCCCTGATGATCCTGCTTTTGAATTAAGCGATCGCGAACTAGAAGAGAAATTTATAACTGCTCTTGTGCATATGTACCCTCGCTTTGAACGCGATGATGTGCTTTGTTTTCAGGTTTCTAGAGTCCGCCATGTATTAGCGATCGCTACACTTAATTACTCCGAGCGATTACCCCCAATCAAAACTTCTATCCCAAATGTATATATCCTCAATTCTGCTCACATCCTCAATGGAACTTTAAATGTAAATGAAACTATTCAACTAGCCGAAAAAGTAGCTGCAAAAATAGAAACTTTATAAAAATACAGGAGGAAAGTATTCATGAGAACTATCACGAAAGTAGCTTTAATTGCATTTTTATGGATTACTTTAGTCAACCGTGGCACTCTTGGTAGCATAGATACAGCTTTACGAGCAGATATGTCTCATGCATGGTGGACTGGAACCGCAGAGGTTGCATCAGACTATAAGCCATTCGTTCAAGGAGATGTGAGGGCAGGAGTTATTGGCAAAGACGGTAGAAGATATATATCATGGGATTTAGGGCAGTCAATATTGATGTTGCCGAGTGACTGGATCGGCACACAAATCCATAAATTGATGCCAGCAGAATCAGAAATCAAATTACGCCATACTGTTATTTCTTATTTAACTTTTGTTCCATTAAATGTTGCGGCTATAGTTGCTTGCTATTGGCTAATTACTCTTTTTGGCTTTCAGGAAAAAACTGCTGGATTAGCAAGTATCGTTTGTTTACTTTGTACGACAATTCTGCATTACTCTCAAGAGCATCAACAAGTAAATCAAGTATTACTATTCGTCTTAATTGGATATGCATCAGCCCTTACTTATGTAAAAACCCATGTAAAAACCCGTGTGGAGAAAGATTTAAAACAAGATAAAAATTACTTTGTGATATTGAGTGGATTAGCAGCTAGTGCAGCTTTTCTAATTAGGATGAGCAGTGCTATTCATGCTGCAACTATTTTGTTGTTTTTATTAAGCTGTCTAGCTTTACAAAAACGGGCTAAAGTTGATTGTTTAAAGGCTACAGGTTTATGGGTAATGGGATTTTTACCTTTAAGTTTATTAGTCGGTATTTTAAATTATTTTCGTTATGGTAATTTTTGGGACTTCGGACAAAAAATAGCTGTAGAACAATTAGTTACTGATCCGATTTGGCAAGGAGTGCCTGCACTTCCTGCTAACTATCCTTTAGTCTATTCACCTGATGTCGGTATTTTAGGAGTATTATTTTCTCCAGCTAAAAGTATCTTTATGTATGATCCTTTACTACTACCATGTTTAGTCATAGCATGTTTATTTTGGAGAAGACTATCACCTTATATCCAGTGCTATCTTATTGCTAGCATTCTTAATCTTGCTGGGCATATTGTATTAACTAGTCGATATTTATACTGGGCTGCTGATGATTCTTGGGGTGCTAAGTATCAAGTTACATCAGTCCATCTTTTGATTATTCCTCTGGTTGCATTTTTGATTCATAAATATTTGATTAACAGTCTAGCTAAGAAGAACTTAATTAAACTCTTAATTACTCGGCTTTTTCAGGGTATTCTTACGATCGCCTTGATTGTACAAATAGCTTCGATATCATTGCATTATGGTGTTGAAATTGTTCAAGCGGAGAGTATGTCTGATCAAGTAAAATTTCAGCAGTTTCGTTTAGGACAGCGTTTTACAAATATTGCTTGCCAGTTCAACCATACTTTCACAGACCGTTGTGTTAAAAATGCAACTTTAATTCCATTTAGAGCTAATCCTAAGTTTTTCTTAGTACTATGGAATTTATTACTTGTTTTGGCAATCTTAGCAACAGCTTGGTTTGTTTCCATGATGTGTAAATCTCCTAGACTCGCAACCTAATTTAATTGTCATTAAAAGCAGCCCTTAAAAATAACTCTTAAAAGCATGAAAACTGACAAATTACCGATCGCTAGTCTTTCTCTTGATCTTGACAATCAATGGTCTTACATGAAAACCCATGGAGATACGGGTTGGGAATCATTTCCTTCTTATTTAGATATTGTGGTTCCGCGTGTACTGGAGTTTTTAGAAGAGCGGAAAATCAAGATTACTTTTTTTATTGTTGGACAAGATGCAGCCCTAGAGAAAAACTATGCGGCACTTCGTTCCATTACCCTTGCAGGACATGAGGTTGGCAATCATTCTTTTAAGCACGAGCCTTGGCTGCATCTTTATTCTGAAGAAGATGTGCATCATGAATTAGCGATCGCTGAAGAACATATCGAAAAAGCGACAGGTAGTCGTCCGACTGGATTTCGAGGACCCGGATTTAGCTTATCCTCGACTGTGTTACGAGTCTTGACTCAGCGTGGTTATGAATATGATGCCTCGACATTTCCGACATTTTTAGGACCACTGGCGCGGGCTTATTACTTCATGACCAGTAAACTCACCCCTGAGGAGATGGAAAAACGTAAAGGTTTATTTGGTAAATTTCGAGAAGGTTTTCGACCACTTAAGCCTTATAAATGGAAGTTGATGGGCGATTTGATCGAAATTCCTGTGACGACAATGCCGATTTTTAAGCTGCCGATTCATGTGAGTTACCTGCTCTATCTTGGCGTTTTTTCACCAACTATTGCTTTACTTTATTTTCGATTTGCGATCGCCTTATGTCGGCTGATGCGAGTCCAGCCGTCTCTTTTGTTGCACCCGCTAGATTTTATGGGTGGTGAAGATGTATCTGAGCTAGCATTTTTTCCTGCGATGAATCAGCCTAGTTATAAAAAAGTAGCGATGGTTGGGAAGGTCTTACAAATTCTGTCGCAACATTATGCGATCGCGCCAATGTCTCACCATGCCGCAGCGATCAAGCAACGTCAATCAAAACTCTGTTCCGTTAAGCCGCATTTTTATCATCAGGTTACTAATTAATATGTTTGATCGCAATTTACTTTTACTTTTAGCAATATCTCTAGTCACAACTGGAGGTCATATTTTATTTAAAAAAGGCGCAGTTTTAATCAATGGCGATAATATCCTTACTTGGATAAATCCTGCGTTGATTATGGGCTTGTTTTTCTACGCAATCGGGACTCTACTATGGGTGTTTGCCCTGCGGTTTATTCCGCTTTCTAAGGCTTATCCATTTACTTTTTTAACTTTTATTCTTGTTACTCTTTTCTCGGCTTTCTTCTTAGGTGACAAGATCACTAATTGGTATATTGCTGGTATGGGACTGATTTTTGCAGGTTTAGTCTTAACATCTCTAGAGTTATAAATAAAACCCGTAGAATTGCCATAATTGTGATGATATTCTAGAATGAGTTAGTTCACTTTGTAGATACA
>JAYTWB010000445.1:0-1548 GCA_043743655.1 Cyanobacteriota bacterium
TACATTACGGGACAAGTGTTTAATGTCGATGGCGGCATGGTCATGGCTTAGAATAAAAAAGGAAGAGCGCAAAGCGCTCTTCCTTTTTTATTTAATTAAGTACAGCCAAAGAGTTACCTAGTCATGCGTTTGATATTTGCCATTTTTCTGATCTTATTTTTAACCTTTAATCCTGTGGCGATCGCACCAGTACAGGCGCAAATCGGTATTACTGAAGCAGAATCTAATCAACTTGATGCACTTGTCAAAAAAGCATTTGTGGCTACAGATGCGGGTGAATTTGCCGAAGCAGAGAGCTACTGGACAGATTTGATCAAGCTCTATCCCGACAATGCCGCAGGTTGGAGCAATCGTGGCAACTCCAAAATCAGTCAAAACAAATCGCAATCAGCGCTCGAGGACTATAACAAAGCTGTCGAACTTGCGCCGAATTTTCCTGATCCTTATCTCAATCGTGGCGCAGCGCTGGAAGGACTAGGCAAATGGGAAGAAGCGATCGCTGATTATAATCGCGTTCTTGAAATTGATCCCAAAGATGCGGCGGCATATAACAATCGTGGTAATGCTAAAGCAGGTTTAGGCAAATGGAATGAGGCGATCGCTGATTATCAGACGGCGATGAATGTTAATTCGCGGTTTAGTACTGCTTTTGGGAATAATGCGATCGCTTTGTATCAGGTTGGTTCTCAAACTGGCAAGACCGATGTCGCAATTAAGGCAATGAAAAATATCTTACGCAAATATCCCAACTTTACGGATGTTCGCGCGGCTCTGACGGCAGCGCTATGGGAAGATCAAAAACAAGGTGAAGCGGAAAGTAACTGGGTGTCTGTACTAAACCTCGATCCACGATATCGTGATATTGATTGGGTCAAAAACATTCGCCGTTGGCCGCCATCACTGGTTACGGCGCTGGAAAATTTTCTAACTTTAAAGTAAGTGATTTTTGGATGAGATATTAGCAAAGAGCTTACTTACTTATTAGGAATAGAAAAATTGATCTCTCGGCGTTGTTGGTTTCTAAAAGTGGAGACCGCCTCATCGAGGGATTCTGATTGATTAGCGCGAAACTGTTCGGCAGATTTACCGCCAGCGAGGTTGATGTTATTAATTAGTTGCAATAAGTTGAGGTTGCTACCACCAACACTCAGAGGCGATCGCTCTTGTTGTTGTGCTTCGCGGAGGGTTTGTTCAGAAAGTGTGGTTGAGGGTGTGCTTTGAGCGATCGCACTAGCCGAGACAAACAATAATCCTGATATGCAACTTGTAGCGACTAGAGAAATTGTTTTGAAAATCATAAATTTAGCTCACTGATAACATCTAGTCCTAGCTTATACCAAATCCTGGCATTGCAGATAGAAGTATGAATTAGAGGTGAAGAAAGGATCATGAAGATTCAGTTGTTTTATCTAACGAGTTGTGTAATATTTACCTTATACAAGTATTTATCCTGTAGTCTGCAAGATAATACATATAGGACTTACGCAAAGGAAAAAATGATGTAAAAAGGAAGAAGGATTTGAGCAAAAGAAATGGCAGGAAAGTTTA
>JAYTWB010000446.1:0-5318 GCA_043743655.1 Cyanobacteriota bacterium
TCCCACTTTGATCAACACCACACCCAAATTTTGATGAGCTTCGGCATAGTCTGGTGCGATCGCGATCGCCTGACGATAAGCGGCGATCGCTTCGACAAAATTTCCTGAAGTTTTGAGAGTAAGTCCCAAACTAAAATATGTTTGAGCAAAATCTGGCGCGATTTTAATGGCGATTTCAAAAAATGCGATCGCTTTTTTTTGATCGTCTTCTTGATAGATACGCCCCAAATTGAGATAAGCCGAGAGCTTAATGATTTCGGGAACATCTAAAGCGATCGCACTTTGATAAGAATTCTTAGCTGATTCCAAATCATGATTTCGTTCATAAGCAATTCCCAAATGATAATACAACTCACAACGCGTTAGATTTTGCGAGTCGGCAACATCAATCAAAGCTAATCCCTTTTCTAATAACCCAATTCCAAAATTAAGATTACCTGGAGCGCCACTATCCTGATCACTAATATAGAAAGCTCCCAGCTTATTGAACATATAGCTATCTTTAGGGAATAATTCTAAATGCTTGTGCATCAACCGTTTAGCAAATTCATACTTGCGTTTGAGATTGGTTTGGATATAGCCATAGTGCTGTAAAACTGGAGTTTCCACATTTACAACTTGCCAATGTGGTTCGATTGATTGCAAAATGGTCACACTAGAATCAATTGATTCATGATAAATCCCCATAAATGCGATCGCAGGATCATTCCGAAATAGTCTTAATACCAGCGAGTAAGGGGTTTGTTTGGCTCGGATTTCAGAACGCAATAAATTTGCCGCTAAGCAATCTTCCTGCTGCATAACCTTTCTCAAAGTCGCGATCGCCTTCTGTTCTAACACCTCATCCGCATCTATCACTAATATCCATTTACCCTTAGCCTGAGCGATCGCATAATTCCGCGCCTGCGAAAAATCATCGCACCATGCAAAATTAAATATTCGTGATTTATACTTTTTAGCGATAGAAATAGTGCGATCGCTGGAGCCAGTATCCACAACAATAATTTCATCAGCCAGCGATCGCACACTAGCTAAACATTGCGATAGTCGCTGCTCTTCATTTTTGACAATCAAGCAAACACTTAACCAGATTGGTGCAGGCGATCGCGCAAATCCTCTCATTTATAATTCTCTTTCTATTAAATTATAGGTATTTCTAAAACTTAGTATTTCTAAAACATAGTAATTGTATTGCGGGCGCTTCGCGCCATAGTTACATTCCATGATTGCCAAATTCTATATTAAATCGATAGGCTTGAAAGCCAGTGAAGTTAGCACGTTTCTCTGAGCTAGAAAGTGCGATCGCAACATGTTCAAAAGGAGACAAATGAGCAGGTTTAGAAGTTAACAAGCGATCGTGCAGTTTTACATCATCGGCAAGACTCCGCACCCCATCATGATTGAGATAGCTAACTCTAGCACAGCGACCCACCGCGACTTTCACCAATTCATTAACATCATTAACCTCATCAATATCTTCTTGTTTAACTAGCGGCAAATGCCATTCACCTTCAGCTAACTGCTTTGGTTGACTCACAGCATAGACCGCTTTCATTTTATTTGCCAAAGATTGAATTTCAGGTTGTGCATCAGGATGACAACGCTGCTCAAAAAAGTTTTGAAATTCGGTTCCCGAACAAATTACAGTAATAGTCGAAAATGGTTCTAAAAGACGATTCACAACTTGTTTATGAATACCGATTTCCACTAATCGCCGCGCATGACGAATTGCATCAAGTCTGGCTTCTTGCCATACTTCTATCGCTGCTTGCATTTCAGTTTCTGTCACTTCGGTTTGGGCAGACATTCCCTTTTGATTTTTGCCCCAATGTAATGGATAAACCTCTTGACTCTCAACGAGTTTGATCATTTTCTCAACGGGAATGGCGCGACTGCTACTGCTGTTTTTGCTGAGCATCCGATGGGTCATAAATTCTGAGTGAATCATGCGATGGTAAGTTAGCACAAAAGTAGTCAGGCGATCGCCTGCTAAGTTAATGCTATCAGCGATGATTGCGGCTTGTGGTTGAAACATGATGCTTAATTCATTTAAGAGTGTAGTCTTGATTGGCTCTAAGGTATAACGGATTAGTAGTTAGCTCTTTGAAAGACTTGCGAGACGTGACAGGCTAGGGAAGTAGCCCAGTACTTCCAAAACCACCCACACCGCGATCGCTATTTCCTAATTCACTTTCCACATAATTAGCTTGAATCACAGGTTTTAAGACTAATTGAGCAATCTTTTGACCTTTCACAAAAGTATAGGCAGCCGCGCCAAAATTAATCAAAATCACCTTAATCTCCCCACGATAACCAGCATCAACTGTCCCTGGAGAATTAAGAACGGTGATGCCATGTTTAAGGGCTAAACCGCTTTTTGGGCGGACTTGTAACTCGTAACCAATCGGAATGTCCACAGCTAACCCCGTGGGAATTACCACCCGATTTTGCGGATATAGGGTGACTTCTGTAACAGAATAGACATCGGCTCCAGCATCACCGATATGAGCATAATTGGGAACTTGTGCATCAGGATGTAGCTTTTGAAATTTAATTTCTACGGTTTGCATTGATAGATTTTTTTAGATTATTTTAAAAACTTAAGTTGTTGGGAGTAGAACTAGGGCGAGGTGAGGAGTCCGTGCGTGGTGTTTCAGTCGGAGTGGGAATTGGTGTGGGATTAGGCGATCGCGTGGGTTCAACAGGGCTAGCGGTTGGTGTAGGGCTAGTTGTGGGTGAGGCTGTAGGCGTAGAAGTGGGCGTAGGACTAGCCGTGGGCGTAGGCGTAGGCGTTCTGGTCGGAACTGGCTCTGGCTTAAATGGCGCTTCTAATTGGACATCGAGATTATAAGTAGTTTCATTAGGGCTGGTAGTTTTGATCTTGACATAGTAAGTGCCAGTCTTTTTTAGCTTACCTTTCCAATAGCCTACGGTGTTATCCTTCGCGGCGTTGTCTAGATTGTTTTGATCTTCACCTTGGATGGTCATTTGCAGATTTTCACCCTGGGTTAATTTTACAATTAAGACTTCATCTTTTTCAGCATCAAAACTGACATTGATTACCTGCCCTGCTGTAATCTTATTGCTAATAAACCCACGATTTAGCCCTTCGTTGATCGGCTTGAGAGCGAGATTTGCATTGATATTAGTGATATTTGCAGCGCTTGGTGTGACTGTAGGTGTGGCGATCGCTGACTCAGTGGGAGTGGTTGCAGTCCGACTGCGGTTAAAAAATATTGATGTGACCGCCCATGAGCCGACTCCTGCCACCAAAATAATTAAAATACCGACAAACCAGTTAATACCGCCGTTGTTATTGGAGTTATTTTGCTCACTATTTCCATAATTTACAGGCTGGCGATTGTTACCGCCAGCTATTACTGTCCTTTGAGGAATTGCGACATTGGATGGAACTTGTCGCCCGATCGCATAAGTCTTTGCGCCAGAAAAAGATGCTTGAGCGACTTGCAAAGCTTGCATCAACTCATCTGCCGAACGATAGCGATTTGTGGGTTTGTAGCTAAGCATTTGGTTGATCACCCTAGCAAATGCTGGATTGACATTAGCGAACTGTTGCCAATTCCACGCCAGATTGATGCTGTCAAATAGTTCTGATGGCTCTTTACCCGTCAGTAAGACAATTGAAGTTACCGCGAGGGCATAGAGATCGCTGTTGGCATAGGCATTGCCCGACTGTAATTGTTCGGGTGGCGCATAGCCTGCTTTGCCTGCAACTGTTGCGGCAGGAATTCCCATTTGAGAGTTTAGTTTGGCATTGGTTTCTTGAACGACACCAAAATCAATCAGTACGGGTAAGTTGTCTTGCGATCGCAACATCAAGTTTTCAGGTGAGATATCGCGATGGATAATGTTGTGACTATGCAGATAGCTCAGCACTGGCAAAAGCTGCTGCATTAGGGCAAAAATTTCATTTTCAGAAAAAGTTTGTCCAGACTTAAGGCGATCGAGCAGTAAATTGCGATAGTTTTTACCTTCCACATAGTCTTGAACTAAAAGCAACCTTCCTTCTGACTCAAAGGTGGCACGAAACTCTGGCACTTGGGGATGACGAATTTGATAAAGCACCGAGGCTTCGCGGCGGAAGAGTTCCTTCGCTTTGTCCGTCACTTCTTGAGAATCTTGAGGCGGAATAAATTCTTTGAGTACGCAGGTTTCGTTAAAACGCTCTAGGTCTTGCGCTAAGTAAGTGCGACCCATGCCGCCCTGTCCAATCGTTGATCGGATCGCATAGCGACCTTTAAGCACAAAACCTTGAGGAAAAGGGGGTTGCATAATTAATACCTCACCGCCATTGCACTACCCCGAATCAAATATTTTGCACCTTCGATGTCAATCGATGTGCCGACTTTGACTTTCTCATTGCCAAATACCACGCCATCGTTGTTGACTTTGGCGATCGCTTCGATCGTAATCACTAAGTCCGACTGCGAAGTAGATACGGCACGCGGATCGTCAAAATAAACCGCAGTTCCGTCAGCTTTAGCAGCTACTACCTTAGGTGTAGAAATCTCAACTTTTTTAATAATTACATCGCCGCGCGGTTGGTTGCGGATGATGATATTAACTTTGTCGCCGACCTTGACCAAATTTTGAGGGTTAGTTGCACTTAAACCACGCACATTCATGTCTACTTGGACGGTTTTATTTTCGGCAGATATCATTTGTGCGATCGAACTGCCGCTATTGCCTGGGACGATCAGTAAGCCGATCAGGACAATCAAAATTGTGGCGATCGCGCCGATGTCAAGAATGCTAAATTTGCCAAATAACCGACCTTGCCGATCTATGAGTGCCATGGGTCTTCGATGATTGAGATAGTGCTAGCAATACAGTATAAGTCCATACGAATCCATAAAAGTAGTTTATTTTGTGGATTCGTAGAGATTATAAGCGAGTTTATCAGCGATCGCTGCCACCCAATTTTCATCCTGTTTCGTATAGCTACGCGGCACATTTGCGCCTAACACCATGACTCCTTTGTCCCCTAAAGGTTGCACAATTACGCCCTGTGTATTTTCAGGCAAATAGTCAAACTCAACTCGCCCAGGATAAAGCTCTAATTTGACCAAATAAATTGGCTTTTGGGTTTTCATCACTCGTGCAGCGATCGTACCAATTGGATCAATATTTACGCGATCGCTCTTGCCCAAAACACCACGGCGGAGGATCGTTTTGCGATCATAATAAATCACCACTACCTTAGTCACCGTATTGGTTAGCAAAATATGCGTTGCCCAAGCAAGTTCAGTCTTAACCGCCTCGCTTAACGAGTCATCAATTTCCAACCCTTCTTCACC
>JAYTWB010000447.1:0-8050 GCA_043743655.1 Cyanobacteriota bacterium
TACTTAGTAGACAAGGGACTCCAGCCTCTTCTCTTATTCTTTTTGATTTCGCAAAGATTAAAGAATGTAATGAAATGTAAACAAATCAATTTAAAATTGTGGCGTTTATTATCCAAAATCAACCACTGCATAGTTTGTTTGGTATTAAATAAGGAGTAGGTATAAATCTCTAATTGCTAAATGTTACGCCCTGTAACACTTTAAGCAGTCGATAAAAAGCGATAAAAAGCAAACTATAAAAATACCCGAAAAATCAGGACAGTAATTTAAGGAGACTGCATGTTCACTTCTGCGCCACCGATCGCATCATTATCTAGTAGACGTATCATCCCCGAAAATCTACAGGGTCGGGTCTTAATGAAGTTGGTCTATGTAGTGCTTGAACCTCAATATCAGAGCGCTATGTCGGCGGCTGTAAAGTCAATCAACAAAAACAATCCCAACCTTGCGATCGAGGTTAATGGCTATTTAATTGAAGATATTCGTAGTCCTGAAAATTACGAAGCATTTAAAGAAGATATTGCTAGTGCAGATGTTTTTATCGCCTCCCTAATTTTTATTGACGATCTCGCCACCAAGATCGCGATCGCCGTCACCCCTCATCGCGATCGCCTATCTGCTTGTGTGGTATTCCCCTCGATGCCAGAAGTAATGCGCCTGAACAAAATGGGCAGCTTTAGTATGGAAAATCTGGGACAGTCGAAAAGTGCGATCGCGCAATTTATGCGGAAGCGCAAAGAGCAGTCTGGCAGTTCTTTTCAAGACAGTATGCTCAAAGTTGTGCAGACCCTGCCCAAGATTCTCAAATATATGCCAATGGGCAAAGCCCAAGATGCTCGCAACTTCATGTTGAGCTTCCAATATTGGCTAGGCGGCTCAACCGAAAACCTCGAAAATTTCTTGTTGATGCTGGCTCAAAACTACCTGCCTAGCGTTAAGGCTAGATCAAAAGAAGATGGCTCAGCTCCATTAAAGATCAAAGAACCTGTCACCTATTTAGATATGGGGCTTTGGCATCCTCTCGCACCGAAGATGTTTGAGACAACTAGCGATTATCTCAGCTGGTTCAACTCTCGCGAAGATATTTCTGATGACATGAAAGACCCGCTCGCGCCTTGTGTCGGTTTGCTGATGGCACGAACTCACCTTGTCACAGGCGATGACGCGCACTATGTGGCGATGGTGCAAGAATTAGAGTCTCTGGGAGCGAGGGTAATCTCGGTGTTCAATGGGGGCTTGGACTTCTCCAATGCCGTTGAAGAATATTTCTATGATCCGAAACAAAAAGATCGCGCGATCGTGGACAGCGTAGTTTCGCTCACAGGTTTTGCCCTAGTTGGGGGCCCTGCTAAGCAAGATCATCCGAAAGCAATCAAAGCTCTCGAAAAGCTCAATCGTCCCTACATGGTCGCTTTACCACTCGTATTCCAAACTACTGAAGAATGGCAAGATAGCGATCTTGGTTTGCATCCTGTGCAAGTCGCTTTGCAAGTTGCTTTGCCAGAGCTTGACGGCGGACTCGATCCAATTGTGCTGTCAGGTCGCGATAGTGCCACAGGTCGATCTCATGCGATCGGCGATCGCTTAGAAACCATCGCCAATCGCGCGATCAAATGGGCAAATCTCCGCCGCAAGCCGCGCCACGAGAAAAAACTAGCAATCACGATCTTTAGTTTCCCACCTGATAAGGGCAACATTGGGACGGCTGCCTATCTTGATGTCTTCTCATCCATTCACAAAGTCGCCGAAGCCCTCGCTAGCAATGGCTATGATGTGCAAGGCTTGCCCAAAACATCGCACGATATGATGGAAGACATCCTGCACAACCCTGAAGCGATGGTTGGCAGTCCTGAATTGAACGTTGCTTATCGGATGCCCGTGCGTGAATATGAAGCGCATACTCCATATGTTGATCGGATTATCGAGCAGTGGGGAGCCGCACCTGGACATCTCAACTCCGATGGACAGAACCTGCTGATTTACGGCAAGCAATATGGCAACTTGTTTGTCGGTGTGCAGCCAACCTTCGGCTATGAAGGCGATCCGATGCGTTTGCTATTTAGCAAATCTGCATCACCACATCATGGATTTGTTGCTTATTACACCTATCTCAATCATATCTGGGGAGCCGATGCTGTCCTTCACTTCGGCACACATGGCTCGATGGAATTTATGCCTGGTAAACAAGTTGGGATGTCGGGAGAATGTTTCCCTGATAGCTTGATTGGGGCTTTACCGAATATCTATTACTATGCCGTCAACAATCCATCCGAAGCGACGATCGCTAAACGTCGCGGTTATGCCACGATCATCAGCTATATTACCCCCGCCCCTGAGAACGCAGGCTTGAGCCGTAACTTGCAAGAACTCAGCGAACTGATTGCTTCTTACAAAGATTTGCGGACTGGTAGTCGCGGTATCCAAATCACAAATACGATTATGGATAAAGTGCGGTTAGTAAATCTGGATAAGGATGTGCAGCTTCCTGATCAAGATGCCAAAGAAATGTCGATGGAAGGTCGCGACAATGTGATCGGTCAAGTTTATAACAAACTGATGGAAATCGAATCGCGAGTTCTCCCTTGCGGACTGCACATTGTCGGCGAACCTCCCAAAGTGGAAGATGTCACCGATGTCTTGACCAGCATCGCCAGCTTTGATCGCCCCGAAGACAAAATGAAGTCTTTATTGCGGATCATGTGTGAATCCATTGATCGCGATATTGAACAGCTCTATAAATCTAGCGATAAAGGCATTTATGCCGATGTTGAGTTGTTGTCCAGCATTCGGGCGATCGCCAACAAATCTGTCGGCGCATTGGTCAAAGCAAAATCTGATGACGATGGTAAAGTTTCTAAGATTTCCGTTCTCAATTTCTTTAGAATGGGCAAAATCGAACCTTGGATCGAAGTTTTCCAAGAGTCTGGTTATCCCAACATCAATAAAGAAGAAATCAAGCCTTTATTTGAGTTCTTAGAGTTCTGTCTCAAACAAATTGTTGCCGATAACGAACTCGGTGGATTGATTCGCGCTCTTGAAGGTGATTATATTCTCCCCAGCCCTGGTGGTGATCCGATCCGTAACCCAATGGTGCTGCCGACTGGCAAGAATATGCACGCCCTCGATCCTAACTCGATCCCGACTAGCGCCGCAGTCCAAGCCGCTGAAGTTGTAGTCGATCGCCTGTTAGAGCGTCAACGTCAAGATAACAACGGTGTCTATCCTGAAACGATCGCCGTTGTTCTCTGGGGAACCGATAATATCAAGACCTATGGCGAATCTCTGGCGCAAGTTCTTTGTATGATCGGCGTGAAGCCTATGCCTGACGCTCTCGGTCGCATCAATCGTCTGGAGTTAACTCCTTTAGAAGAACTTGGCAGACCTCGCGTTGATGTGGTCGTTAACTGCTCAGGCGTGTTCCGTGACTTGTTTGTTAATCAAATGGATTTGATCGATCGCGCCGTGAGAATGGCAGCCGAAGCCGATGAGCCTTTGGAAATGAACTTTGTCAGGAAACATGCGATCGCGCAAGCAGAGGAGTTTGGCTTAACCATCAACCAAGCCGCTACCCGCGTATTCAGCAACTCATCAGGTTCCTATTCCTCCAACGTCAACCTCGCTGTGGAGAATAGCACTTGGGAGAATGAAGAAGAACTGCAACAGATGTATCTATCCCGCAAGTCCTTCGCCTTTGGTGGCAATGTCAGCAACACCCAACAGCGTCAGCTTTACGAAGCCTCTCTAAAAACTGTTGACATGACCTTCCAAAACCTCGATTCGTCAGAAATTAGTCTTACCGATGTATCGCATTACTTCGACTCTGACCCCACCAAGCTAGTTGGCAGTCTCCGCAAAGATGGCAAAAAACCCGCCTCTTTTGTCGCTGACACCACGACTGCAAATGCTCAAGTCCGCACGCTCACTGAGACCGTCCGTCTCGATACCCGCACCAAGATTCTCAATCCTAAATGGTATGAGGGAATGCTCAAGAGTGGTTATGAAGGTGTACGCGAAATCTCGAAGCGCCTTGTGAACACGATGGGTTGGTCAGCAACGGCTGGAGCAGTAGACAACTGGGTTTATGAAGATGTCAATGATGTTTATGTGAATGATAAAGAGATGTGCGATCGCCTCAAAAATCTCAATCCCAACTCATTCCGTAAGATTGTTGGTACTCTCTTAGAAGTCAATGGTCGCGGATATTGGGAAACAAGTGAAGAGAATCTCGATAGATTGCGTGAACTCTATCAAGAACTCGAAGACCGTATCGAAGGTGTAGATTAAGGTAAAAAGAGGCAGTGCTAGCACTGCCTCTTTTTATTGGAGAAACTAATATGGAATGATTAATGTATAAATTAACTGTCTATAGGCAATATATTCAACAGCTAATGTTAGCAAGAGCAAATCGTTCTATGAAATCTTTTCAGGAGGTTGAGGCTCAGACGATTTTTGATGTGGAGCGCGATCATTATCAGCTAGTTTATGTGGGTTGGAAGCGCCACGATATAAGGGACTATGGATGTTTGTTACATCTGGATATTAAGGACGGCAATACCACCCTCAGTACGATGGTACTGAGGGTGGTATTGCCTATGAGTTAATAAAGTTAGGTGTGCCAAGGGAAGATATAGTTCTGGGCTTTCAACCGCTTAGGGTGCGTGCTGATACCGAGTTTGCGGTGGGTTAGCTCTAGATATGCGATCGCATGACGACTTTATGATGTGGCGATCGCATTTTTGGGTAAATGTAACAGGCGATCGCAATTTTATAATTTGGGCGATCGCGCTACCTTAGAACATCAGCTTTTCGTGAATGATCAGGTTTAGAGTAAAATTAGACCTAGATGGTACTTATGCCCCCTTACCTTTTAACTATTGAATAAAATTATGGCAAAGTTAACGGTTGATATAGCGACTTCAGCAGATGTTTTGGGAACTACGCCCGATCGCTTTTTGGCATGGTTAACGCGAGAAGATTCATACAGTTTGCTCTATTTCAACGACACGCCGCAAATCTCTATTTTTACACTGGCAAAAATTCTAGATACTACGCCTAGAGAGTTGGTTGATTTTTTAGAGGAAACGGAATTAGAAGATGGTTTAGATTTGCAAGATGCTCTAGAGGCGATCGCTGATTCAGAAAGGTTAGGAGAGCAGCCAATTCCTTGGGAGTCAGTGGTGGGAGAGTTAGTTTAAATGTCCTATGAGGTGCAAATATTGCCAAAGGCGGCGCGACAGATAAAAGCTTTGTCGATTGAAGTGCGTCACACGATTCAATCATTAGCCAATGAACCAAGACCTATTGGAGTTAAGAAGCTATCAGGGGAAAAGGACATTTATCGGGTCAGGGTCGGAAATTATCGCGTTCTCTATCAAATTGTTGATAAGGTTTTGGTTATCGTGGTTGTTTCGGTTGGTCATCGCCGAGAGGTTTATCGCGATCGCTAGCAAGGCATCTTTTGCCTCTTCTGTTAGCTGTTTTAAGTCGGGTAATTCCTTCATCCTCTTACTTTAACCCTTTTTGCCTTTTTGTCAATTTACCCCTGTTGAGCTATTACTAAAAATGTTAGTAGTTGTGACTATTAAAAAAGGTGATCGCTGTTTGATGTTGAGATTTAGACGATCGCGATTTATGGGTGATAAGGGGCGATCGCGCTTTATAGTTGTGAGGTAATCAGCTTAAATTTGTACTATGGATAAAAAATGGAGGAACTGCTATTTGAAGTGCTTACACCCCTTAAATTCACAGTCCGAGTCACTCGTGACTATTGGAAAATCATCAGCACCATCAAACATCCGATCATGATTAACTGCGAAGCCGAAGTACACAAAACCCTCGCACAGCCCGATGAAATCCGCCGCAGTAAAAGCGATCGCGAAGTTTATCTATTTTACCGAGCTAGAAATGAAAAACGCTGGGTTTGTGCAGTCACTCGCAGACTTAACGGTGATGGTTTTCTAATTACTACCTATCCAACTGACGCAATCAAAGAAGGAGAACAACTATGGAAGAAGTAAAAGTCTACTATGACAAAGTAGGAAACACGCTCACCGTCTGGTTTGGCAATCCCAACGAAGAATATATCTGCGAAGAAACAGGCGATGAAGTGATCCTCATGAAAAATAAATTCGGCACAGTCATCGGTTTTGAAAAACTCAATTACAGTTTGCAAAAAACATCAAACCTAAGATTCTCATTTGAAACCCTAGCAGCATAATTTTGATTGCCGTAAGTGTTTTGATTTGATGCGTGATCGCTGTTTGATATTGAGATTTAGGCGATTATTAATTCTAAGAAAGTAGCATTTTAATTTCAGAAATAAAAATTTGTGCGTTTGCGATCGCATTTTTTGCCATTGATTCATCTTCAGTCATATCGGATTCATAATCACAAGCTTGTCTGGCATCGTAAGCCTCTCTGAGTAAATCAGCAATGCTTGGAGCTATTTTCCCTGTTTTCACAAAATGTAGGCTAAGCATCTTGAGAACTCCTTTGTGAGTAGAAGTATCCAATTCTTTAGAGAGAAGTAAACCTTGAGTCACATAAAACATCGCATAGTAAGCACGCGATATAGCAGAACGATAACGTCCACAATCGCACAGCAATTGAGCAGTCTCTAGATCGTCATTAGATAGAATCAGGAATTTTGCTAATTCATTCATATCTCAATACCTTCACGCTTAACCACTCTTAAAAAAGAAATCTCACCTGCCAGAAATCGAGATTTTGACATTGGGATAATTGAGAGTAACTCATCATAATGCCTCAAAAAATACCAGAAGAGACTAGACATCCTCGCCCGTTCCTCAACTGCATTAACAGAATCAGCCAAAACTACCATTACATCAATATCTGATTCAGGAGTTGCTTCTCCTCTTGCATAGGAACCAAAAAGAATCACAGAAAACAATCTATCTCCATAGATTTTCACTAGCCCAGACTTTAGCTCATTCAATAGAGCAAATAATTGCTTATTCTTAATAGTTGTAAGCATAGATTTAAGGTTCAAGCAAGCATTGTCTCTAATATTTTAATCTACAACCACTAACATGAAGATGCGATCGCTATTTGATGTGGGGAATTTGCGATTGTAGTTCAAGATATAATTAGGATGTAATAGAAAATTTTTGGAAGGTTAAATTATGACCAGCCTGTTAGCACAAGCCTTTGAAAAAGCCCAATCTTTACCCGAATATCTCCAAAATGAATTTGCAGCACAATTTCTCGAAGACATAGAAAATGAACTACGTTGGGCGCAAACCTTGTCACAGCCACAACCCACTAAACTAGAAAAGCTTGCTGCAAGGGCGTTGCAAAACTCAGTAAATGGAAAAACTAAAGTCTTAGGCTTTGACCAACTATGATATCTGAGTTAGACGACGATTTTATTAAACTTTTTGCCAAACTCCCCGAACGAGTTCAAAAAGCTGCCCGTAAAAACTATCAGCCGTAAAAACTATCAGCTTTGGCAGCAAGACTCAAATCATCCTAGCTTAGAGTTTAAAAAAGTAAATACAAAACAGCCCATTTACTCAATTCGGGTTCGCATGGTCTGGCGTGCAGTAGGCATTAAAAAAGACAGTCAAACGATTGTTTGGTTTTGGATTGGTTCTCACAGCGAATACGATGATTTACTTAAAGAACTGTAAACGAGATCGCGCTGAGGTTTGGATATGGGCGATCGCGGTTTGATGTGGGGAATTTGCGATCGGGGTTTTTTGGTGATGAAGAGTGCGATCGCGCTTGATTGCTTCTCCTATGTATTTAATATATTCAGCAATTCTGCACAGTTTACTTATGGCACAATGTAAGCCTATCTAAATAATCCCAACTTTTGAGTTTTTCCAACATGATTTCTCATAACGATATTGCCGAATTAATTAGCACTGCCTTGCCCAATGCCAAAGTTCAGGTCGAAGACCCTAATCATGATGGTCAACATTTTAGTGCGATCGTGGTCGCTGAGCAGTTTGAAGGCTTATCGATGATTAAACAACACAAACTGGTATATGGCGCAATTCAGGAACATCTTGATAGCGGTGCAATTCAT
>JAYTWB010000448.1:0-5939 GCA_043743655.1 Cyanobacteriota bacterium
GTTTATTTGAAAACATCGAAGTCTTTGGCGGTGCTAGCTAACAAAAAAAGCTCTAAAACTTTTAAAGATGCCGCAAAGTGGCATCTTTAAAAGTTTTAGAGCTTTTTTAGGGTTTTAATGCAATCCCAGTTGCTTCATTTCTTGCTCAAGGATATTTAGTAAATTCACATCATTATTAGAACGAGCAACTTCCATACGGCGCTTAACCGAAACCGATAAGTTTGCTTTGTGATTTGCAATTGCTTCAGCTTTTCTTTGACTAACATTCATGATTAATTACCTTTTAGTTACATATATTTTATATATATCACTACGATAACATAAAAATACTCAAAAAAGTAGCATATGCTACTAAAAGTTTCCTGTATAAATGCAAGGGAAGAAACAAAAAAGACTCGCTTAGCGAGTCTTTTTTGTTTCTTTTTTTAAGCAACTAGCGGGCGATAAGTCCTGTAATTGATATCAGGGAATATATTGTCCATATACTCCATTTTTTCTAGCCATCCAGCATCAATTGTGCCAGCCTCAATATCTTCAAATAGCTTCTCCAATCGCATTAGATGCGATCGCGTTCGTCTCATCGCATACGGAACCATCGTCCCAGTTCGCATAATAAACGCCCAATCAGACGACTGTGCTAAGAGCAACTCACGCGCTGCTTGATTAAGCGCCCTCCACTCTAACTCATCGACAGGTTCGCGATAAGACAAGTGAATCATCCTTTCCGCTCCCTTATGCAAATGCTGATAGACCCAAGCATTCGTTTCATTTAGCCAGTATTCATGGAAACCCTTATATCCCCAACTTGATTGAGCAGGGCGTGATACCTGTTGGGTGGGATTATCACGCAAATAGTCAGCCAGATGCGTCATCTCATAGGTGTTTTGATCGTAATGAGACTTGCGAATCAAAAAATCTATGAACCAAGGTCCCTCATACCACCAGTGACCAAATAATTCAGCATCATAAGGCGATGTCACTAACGGGGGGCGACCCATCATGTCATGGAGATAACTAACCTGACGCTCGCGATTTTGCATGAAGTTAGTCGCATTTTCCGAAGCTTTTTCTTTAGCCCAATATGGATCGTAAAGTTGCTTTGCATCTAATCCATAATCACGCTCTGTAATTCGGTGATACTTGATGCCCGTATTTTTCCGTTGACCGTTAGGCATGATAAACGGTTTGATATACTCATAATCTGCTTCCCAGCCCAAATCTTTGTAAAACTCACGATAAACAGGATCACCTGGATAACCCACCTTCGATGACCATACTTGCTGTGATGACTCATGATCGCGGGCAAATGCTGCCACACCCGCTTCTGTAAACACAGGCGCATATGTCCCATACCGAGGGCGCGGCTGACCATACAAGAGACCATGCCCATCGGTCAAGAAATAGCGCAATCCAACATCAGCGAGCATTCGCTCTAATCCATCGTAATAAGCGCACTCTGGCAACCAAATTCCATTTGGAGCGCGCCCAAATTCTTGGGTGTAATGTTCAACAGCGACTTCTAGTTGCGCCCATACTGCTTCTGGATACATTTTCATCAATGGCAAATAACCATGAGTTGCACCGCAGGTGATAATTTCCAGATTGTTAGTATCTTGAAACTGCTTAAATGCAGTTACCAAATCGCCGCTATACTTCTCCCAAATTTCGCGAATTTCGGCAAATTCTTTAATATAGTACTCAGCAAGATATTTGAGATGACCATTGTGTTCATTGCGGATTACCTCAAGCTCAACTAATTGCTGTAGCTGGGCAAGATGCTTGTCATAACGTTCTTGCAGCAGTGGATCACGCAGCATCGACACTAATGGCGGGGTCATGCTCATCGTGATCTTGAAATCAATACCATCTCGCCTGAGTCCTTCATAGACTTTGATCAGGGGAATATAAGTTTCCGTAATTGCCTCGTATAGCCATTCTTCTTCAAGTACATAGTCGCTTTCAGGGTGGCGGACATACGGGAGGTGAGCGTGTAAGACTAGCGCGAGATATCCAATGCTCATATAGCTTTTATTTTCCTAAAAATTTTTTTAATTATTGTTTTAATTTTTGACTGTTTTAAGTGATTTTAAGCTATTGCTGTACTTAGTTTGATTATGTATACCTATATGACGTGGGTTTGGGGTACACTACTTTTTCGATTAGACAGGATGCAAAGTTGTAGTTTTTTGATATGAATTATTAAAAAAAGATTACATAATTAGAAATCATGATTTGTCACCTTAGATGTAGTAAACAAGCTTAAAGTAAAGCAATCAAGAGCTTATACCTATCAAAAACTGTAACTTTGTTCCCAGATATATCTAGAAATGAAGAACATCTCGAAATCGCAGATGCATCAAAATGACTTTGTAGACTCACAAAATCAATTCGCCAAAAGATAGTTTTTCTATTAAAAACTATCTTTTGGCGTACATTAGTACATCTTAGTCAAAAGATAGTTTTTATAGATTTTGCTAGATTATTTTACCAAATTGGTTGTTGACAGGACAGTGTTAAATGTGTATGCGATCAAATAATGAGGCTTAATGCACAAAATGCATTTTTTTGCTGTTCAAAATGAACTTGTTTTAAGGAAAAGATCAAGGTAACTTAAGATTTGTAACTGCTCCTTACAGAATTGTTAGTTTGCGTTTTGCGTGGATTCATTAACACAGTTCGTCATGTTCTCACACTTGATCTATCTAGGAGCAAAGCTAGTTTATCGGAGGCAGTTTTTTTAAAAAGATATCTTCTAAGAACGAGGATCTGACAACCAATGTTTCCCTGGCATTGGGCGAAAAGTTGTCCTCCTTGAAGGTAAGACGATCACTTGCAGTCTTAGGATTTGCTCTGTCAGCTGGAACTGTGGGGGTACTGGTTAACCAGCAATCAGCAAGCAACAATCTTAAAGCTATACCTGTCGCTACATCGTCACGCACTTTGACTGATGTGATGGCTCAAAACCAAGATCGCAAGTATGAAATGGCTCGAACCGCGATCGCCTCTGGCACATGGGACACAGTCCAAGGTGTGATTGTGCATGAGGTTCGTGAAGATGAGACTTTGTGGAAATTAACTCAAGTTTATCAAGTTGATGCGGCGGCGATAGCTGCTTCTAATAACATCAGTGCAAGCACTGAGTTGCAACCAGGCATGAAGCTGATGATTCCGCCCGTGAACGGTTTAGTTCATAGGGTCAGGTCAGGTGACACACTTGAAGCGATTTCTAGCTACTACAATGTTGCTAAAAGCGATATTGTCAAATTTACATCTTTGACTTCGGGGGATTTTCTTGCCGTTGATCAGCCTTTGGTTATCCCAGGCAATGTTGCAACATTAATGCAGGTTAAGGAAGGTCATGTCAAACGTCAGCTAATTGCTGAAAAAGACCGCTTAATGCAGCGACTGCAAGACTTAGAAGGCAAGAAAGCAACAGCTACTTTAGCGAGTACAAACGCAGCTAGTGCAAAGGTAAATGTCACTGAGGAAGCGATCGCTAAACAGCCTAAATATGTCTCTTACCGAGTGCAGAACGGGGACACCATTGAGACAATTGCTCGTCGTTATGGGATTAACCAAAAGTCGATTGTTGAAG
Organism: Cyanobacteriota bacterium; assembly: GCA_043743655.1. Lineage (GTDB taxonomy): Bacteria > Cyanobacteriota > Cyanobacteriia > Pseudanabaenales > Pseudanabaenaceae > Pseudanabaena. The sequence goes on from JAYTWB010000448.1 coordinate 3,596, forward strand.
CAAACAAGTTAGAAAACCCTCAGTGGTTAGAATTAAACCAAGAACTAAAGCTTCCTCAAGAACGTAACCTGCCAGTTGTTCAAACAATTGCATCTGCTAACGAAAAGCCGATTAAGCAATTACCTTCGGATTTGTCAGCATCTATCAGTGGCAACTTCGAGCCAGTTAGGGTTACTGCGGCAACCCCATTAGCTTTGCCAAATACTTTGTCAAATAGTGTACCAAATACATTAGGAACCAAAATTGCCGCCGCTAATCGTATCTCTCCTTGGGATGGATTGACTCAGTTGACGGGCAGTAGCAATGGTACATTGGCAAACTTGCCTAATTCTCCTGCTCTTGAGCAATCTGCTAGCTTGCAAGCAAAAGCTCCTGCCATTTCACCAAGTTTGCCTGTTGCTGGCGAACCCGCGATCAAGGTCGCGATCGCCCTTTTGCCATTTTCTCCTGAGCAGCTATTTAGTGAGTTGAGTAGTAACAACACAAGAAAAAATACTGCGGCATCCTCAACTGCACTCAATTTGCCGTCTCGATCAATCGCTACGCCATCTATTCCCACGGCGATCGCTTCTGAGCAGTACAGTCAGATTCGTGCTATCCCAATCGAAGCAAACTCTTCACAGCCTGTAGCTGAGCCAAAATTGCAGCTTCCAGTCAAGCTCGCCACTGCTTTGTCAATTCTCCAGATTCCTGCGGTTCTGGTAAATGAACAACGAGTCAGCTTGCGTAATCCATCTACTGAAGTGGCAACTCAATCAGTGGCTGAGATGAACACAAAGTCTTCATCGGTAGCCACAATACTAGCTCCTAGTATTCCTGCAAATCGGGCGATCGAGCAAAGCCTTAGTGCAAACCCTCAACCTATAACTGCTGTCGCGCAACCAGCATCTGAGCCAACTGTGCAAGTTCCCGTCAGACTAGCTGCTAACCTTGCCCCTAAGGTTCCTGCTTCGGAGTCTCTGGAGCAACAAGCGCTTGTAAATGGTAAGCCAAATCAAGTTGCTCTATTGCCAGAACCTGAAGCCAGAATGACTTCTCTGGAGGTTAAGCGCTTAGAATCTGAGGTTGATCAACTAAACGCCAAAGTGCGTGATGCGGAGATTAAAGAATCTGCTCGTAAAGCTGAAGAAGCTCGTAAGCTAGAATCGACAAGGATTGCCGCCGCAAACTTAAATGCTTCCGCAAATCCTGATCGCAGCTTTGATAGCGGTCGTAGTGCAATCGCAAATCCTAGCGATCGCTCTGGTGTCTCTCCACAGTTGCCTCAATTAACTGCTAGTGCCTATTTACCTGATGTTAAAGACTATGGGTTGTCAACAGGTTTTATTTGGCCTGCTGATGGAGTTATTAGCTCTGGATTTGGTTGGCGCTGGGGAAGACTCCATGCAGGGCTTGACATCGCTGCCCCAATTGGCACACCAATTCTAGCGGCAGCCACAGGTGTTGTTGATTATGCGGGCTGGAGTGATGGCGGTTATGGCAACATGATCGATATTCGTCATCCTGATGGCACGATTACTCGGTATGGTCACCTCAATGAGATTTACGTTAAAGAGGGACAGAGTGTTAGCCAGAGTCAGTCGATCGCAGCTATGGGTAGTACAGGATTTAGTACTGGTCCTCATCTCCATTTTGAGATTCGTCCAAATGGCGGCAGTGCAATCGATCCGATGGCACTTTTAGCTAGTGCTAACAAATAAAAACTACGAGCCAAAATGACAAGAGCCTCGCACTGCGAGGCTTTTGTCATTTTGGCTTTTAGATGCTAAAGTTAGGACAGAAAAATTCTTCATAAATAAACGGGAAACGTTGATGGCAACGGATTTAGAGGGCTTAAAAGCTCAATTGCAATCTCTGGCAGAACTAGCAACAAAATCAGTTGGAGATGTGCAGACTCCTGAAGAATTAGAGCAGCTAAGGATCGAGTATTTAGGAAAGAAGGGTTCTCTTTCACAGATTCTTGGTTTGATGGGCAGACTAGCGGCTGAGGAACGTCCTCAAGTTGGCGCGATCGCCAATCAAGTTAAACAAGCACTACAGACTCAACTAGAAGAGCGCAAAATATTAATTCAGCAATCTGTAATTGCTAAGCGCTTAGAACTAGAAACTCTTGACGTGACAATGCCAGGTATATTGCGATCGCATCAAGGTCGTCAGCATCCGATCCAAAGCACAATTGATCGGATGCTTGATATTTTGGTTGGGATGGGATTTACAGTGGCTCAAGGTCCTGAGATTGAAACTGATTATTACAACTTCGAGGCTCTAAATACTCCCGCCGATCATCCTGCCCGCGACATGGCAGATACGCTTTATTTGAGTGATGGTAAACTACTGCGATCGC
>JAYTWB010000449.1:0-1853 GCA_043743655.1 Cyanobacteriota bacterium
CGAGTTTTATCTTGGCTATGCAGTCCGTCTAGAAGATCAGGGTGGCTTAGCATTTCTCAACTACATTCCCAACTTCCGTCAATGGATTATCGATCCTGCAAATACGATCAAAAATCTGGAAATGTTATGCGATCGCTCTGTAATTGCCACAGGCTGGTTTCGGCGCGGCAAGTTCCCGGTTATCGATTTATCAACATTGCAACCAATCATGGAAGATCGTCCCAAACAACGCGCTTCTCTAACCAGTCATCATCAATTTTGGAATAATATTGGCAGTTCGATTCTGGTTTTACTGGGCTTATCGCTGTTGTTGATAACTTCACGGTTGTTCTGACTTATTCTTTTTGGTAGTGATCTAGAGGTTAGGATAGGCGGCGCGAAGCGCCGTCTATCCTAACCTCTAAAATCCTGACCTCTTTAGCACTACCTTCTTTTTTAGCAAAATTGTTAGCTAATTTAATTCATTCATCGCTAGCTCACAGCAAACTCTGTGTACTTTCTAGCATAGGGCGCATGATAAGCCAAGACAATATCCTGCTTAGGCACGCCAAAATCAATAAGTTCATTGGCTATTGAATATTCAGTTCCATCATATTGAATCCAAATTTTTCCATCTTTGATATCCACATGGATTAAACAGCCATACATCCGAAAACCATCTTCCCAACCCACACTAACTACCTGATAGTGATCGCCTATTGTATCAAATATAGTATAGGTTTCCATTGCTTCGCCAATAGGATCGATTTGACAATGATAAGTTAGGATGGATTGAATATGTTGACGATAAAGAGTTAGTTTATCCATTGTAAAATTTCCTCGCATTGAATATCAAAAACCATGATTTTAAGATTGTACTCAGAAGCGCTGAGCAGGGTAAATTCTTCTGCAAAAAAGCTCTGATGAACTTCCTTTGGAATAGCCAGAAACAATTGCCGATGGGGTTGTTTTAGCTTTAGAGCCAGTCGATAGTTGAGAAACTGTCCAAGAGCAGCATGAAACTCAGAAAGGGTAGAAGGCGCGAGAAACGTTTTGATCTCAACAGCAATATATTGATTTTCTTTTTTCGCACCGATCAAACGTTCTGCACCTAAATCGATTTTCAATTGACGCTTAGGGATAAATGTCAGAACCAGTGGATCATCTGTAATTTGCCAGCCATCTTTTTGCAAAGCAGTTTTGACAACATCGTGGTAAATATCTTTAGCAGACATGATTAAAGATTCTCAGTGCTTACACTCTATTCTATCCCAAACTTACAAGGTAATACTTTTGTGGTCGCAAGTAGGTCATCAAAAGCAACTTATAAATGCATATATCTCCGACCTTTTCTAGGCAAGCAAAGGCAATTCACAAATTCACAAAAAAAGTCCGAGATATCAACTTGTGCTTTTTGAGTAGGCTCTGCCTTTTAGATAGTGATTGATATAAAATATATTGAGCATACTGCGGTTTACAAATAGGCGATCGCGATTATGTCTACTTCATTCCAAATTCACAAAGACACCATTGACGAAGTAAGTCAAAAAGCAGATATCGTAGATATTATCTCCGAGCGCGTTGTCTTACGCAAAAGTGGTGCAAATTTTCGGGGGGCTTGTCCTTTTCACAATGGCACAAATGCTTCGGCGCTGACGGTGAGTCCAGCGCGGCAAATGTATCATTGCTTTAATTGTGATGTCTCAGGCGGCGCAGTTAAGTTTTTGATGGAGATCGATAAGCGATCATTTTCTGATGTGGTTTTGGAATTGGCAAAACGCTATAACGTTCCCATCCAAACTGTTCAGCCTGAGAAAGCTCAAGAAATTCAACGTCAGATTTCCCATCGCGATCGCTTGTATGAAGTGATGGGC
>JAYTWB010000450.1:0-2693 GCA_043743655.1 Cyanobacteriota bacterium
GGAGTTTTAGGATACTCATGATGTTCCCAATGGTAATGACCAAAGTTGTAACAGCTAAAAAATGACCACAAAATAGAATACTGATTACTTTCTAATCGAGGTAAGAAGTTTGGATTTTCGTAAACTTGGCAATGTGGCAAATAAGTTCCAAAGAAGAATAACTGTAAGGAACTAAGTACAAGTGGCACAAGCCAGAATAGAATCAGGTTCATAAATGGAATATTGAATATGAGTATCAATCCCCAAAAAATCAAGCTCATATTCACCATAAAAATAATTAGCGATCGCACTGGAAAATATTCCCGAATAAACTTGCAATACCAAAATACTGGGTGAGAAATAGCACCATGAAAGTCAGGATCGCCAATTTGAGAAGGATAGCGATGATGAGCATTATGATTTAAACGGCAATGCTCGTATGGTAAAAAAGCGTAAACACTAACCGCAAGCCGTCCAATTATATTATTTAGACTTTTATTGTGTGGAATTAAATTTCCATGCATTGAGTCATGAGCAACAATAAACAAACCAGTATGTAAGTAAGTTCGCCCCAAAATCGAACCAATTAACCAGAACCAAGAACTATCAGGTATTGAAACCGTCAGTAACCCAAATAGGCTGATAAACCACAGACTGAGAATGGCAATAAATACTAGCAATCCAATCAGGTCATCAGATTCAAATATTTTTTGTCGCGAGCTAAGCATTTGCATATTCTCAAAAGGCAGTGATTAAGCTGGAATTCTTTATTTGTAAAGATATATTAAGGATAACACCATCTTTGCCCCAAAAAGGTTCTAAAAGACAGAAGGGCATAAAGCGCGCCTTCTGTCTTCTGGATTTAGCTTAACGAGCGAAGTTCAATAACTCTTTAGGAGATGCAAGTAAATCGATCGCGACAAAGAAAATTTTGTTGCTAGGATCGAGCAGAAAACGCCAAGAGATGTTCATGCCAACGCCTGAACCGAACCAAGGAGTTTGGACTTTACCAGTGATTTTGATTTGGGTATAGCCACCATCCGCTAGCTCAGAAACACCGCGTTCGGGTACTAGGACGAGATTTTGACATTCTTCATTAAAGAATCTCAGAACTGCATCTTTACCCACGATTGGTCTTTGGAAAGGAGGTTGCAAAGCGCCGTCAGGTAGAAAAAGCTTGATCAGAGTGTCAAAATCGTTGGCATTCATGTTGTCCATATAAGACAGAACAGTCACATTGTCCACTCCTTCGATGCTAACTTTTGTCCGTTTAGACATCTCTTGTGGAGGTGAAACTGGTTCTGCAACACGAGTATATTCACCCAATTTGTTGGCATCGTAGCCCATGTCAATAACTGAGTTACGGAGAATGGTGATTTGTTGACCTGGTTCCAAACCTTTGAGAGTTTCGAGTACTGCTGAAGCATTAGCAGAAAGTTTGTAACCTTCAGGAATTGGCGCAACAAGTCCTTGCTCCATCCATAAACCAAGCTGATACCAAAAACCGAGCTTAATATTTTGTGTCCAGATAGCATAAGTCCGACAAATCTCAGTATCAGCACGATTGGCTAGATCACACATGACTTGTGTTTGTTGCTGAAAGTCCATTTTCTTGATTTCATTCAAGGTCAACTCAGCCAACTGCATACTTGCAGCACCAGGGGCAGCGATCGTCACGGTTTTCCCCATCTCAAGATAAGTAAACCAAATCCAAGCTAGTTGATCTTCAGGACTAAGCTGATTAAAGCGAGCGGTAGTAGCAGGTACAACATCGGCCGCTAAAGTACTAGGAAAAATACTTCTGGCTGAGTTAATAGTGTATGTCATAGGGTTATTATTAGGGGTTAAGTTTAAGGTTCACATTCATATAATCAAAACGACAATAATTGATTATTTGGATTAGTATTGCATTACTTTACATACATATACTCACATTGTGTTTACAGTTTCAAAACCTCTAAGGGCAGATATCAGCAGAATCAGATTGATTTAAGAGTTGACTCATATCGCTTGGTTCTAATTCAGCGATCGCGACAATAAATACTTCAGGAACTGCCGAGCCTTTCTATCGCATTGCTACGCGAAACCATTCTTCTTTCTCTCTCATTGTCCATTAACTAATGAATTAATAAGTTAAGGATTAGCCATAAAAAAGCGCCGTACTACGGCGCTTTTTTATAGCTTTTTGAGAATTTTACATTTGAGGCATAAAACGTTCTTTTACGGGAACGGTTGTGTACTCAGCAATAATGCTGCGGAACTCATCACCATCTAGAGTTTCGTTTTCAACTAGAAGATCGACAACGCGATCAATCGCCGCACGATTTTCGTACACAATTTGAAGAGCAGATTGATAACATTTCTGCACGATTTCCCGAACTTGCTGATCGATCTTCGCAGAAATATCTTCAGAAAATTGCGATCCACCACCCATGCTGCGTCCGAGAAACACCTCAGAGCTTTGACCTTCGAGAGCAAGCTGTCCAATGTTGGACATGCCGTAGCGAGTCACCATCTGACGAGCCATGCCACCAACCTGTTGTAAGTCTCCACCCGCGCCTGTGGTGACTTCGGCTGCTCCAAATACTGCTTCTTCAGCAGCTCTACCGCCAAGAGCAGTGGTGATTCTGGCGATGATTTGACCACGCGAGACTAAGGTTTGTTCTTCGTCTGGAGTGAACCATGTCAAACCTGCGGCTTGCCCTCTCGGAATC
>JAYTWB010000451.1:0-5450 GCA_043743655.1 Cyanobacteriota bacterium
CGAATTTGATGCCCATCAGTAATGCTGATGCCAGCTTGCTCTATCAGCTTGATACCGCGGCGATGCCTCCTCACATTCGCCAAGTTTATGATCTCAATGTTGATGATTTTCGGGCTAAGGCGATCGACAAGTTAGTTAATCATGGCTCATTGCTAATTAACCACTTACAAGATGTATCGGGCTATGTATATGAGCCACAACGCAAAGCTGCGATCGGCTATTTCTATATCCTGTTACAGCGTCCTACGGTCAATCAGCAAGACGAGAAATTAGTTCACCATTGCCAACTTACAGTTCATCCTGCTTATACATGGCTTTATCCTGAACTCACTTCGCAAATTGCTCAGATTGTCACGAAGCAATCTCCTGAAGGGGCGAGCTTACAACTATCATCGGCTGACTATCAACCCGAACGTGAAGATTATTTAGAAGGTATTCAAGCTCAGCGTCAAGGGCATTCTTTGTTAATGGCGCGATCGGTGTGGCACAAAATTCGTGAGACTAAGCCTGTCCTTGATGGCTTACAACTTTCACGGATGTTGTCTGGTTTACAACCCACTCAAAAACCGATCCCTGGCAGGATTGAATCTTTTCCGCCACATCAGCATACTGATGAGCTGCTCTAGTTTTTTGTTGATTTGGATTGATGAAGCGATCGCCCAAAACATGAAAATCAAGGATATGAAAATCAAGGATTTAGGCGATCGCTATTGATTTTATGGATTACAAGAAAGATTCTACTTCTTTTACATTTTCTAGACTGCCGATGATTAGAGGTGTTCGCATATGCAGCTTGTCGGGAATGACATCAAGAATCTCTTGAGTTCCAGTTGAAGCCCGCCCGCCCGCTTGTTCAATCAAATATGCTAAAGGAGCCGACTCATACAGTAAGCGCAATTTTCCATCAGGATGACCGACAGTGCCAGGATAGAGAAATACTCCACCTTGAAAGAGAATGCGATGGATATCGGCAATAAGTGCGCCAGAATATCGAGCGCTATAACCCTCCTGAAGATGGATATGTCTTATATATTCGCGCATCGGCTCTTCCCATTGGCAGAAGTTTCCTTCATTAATGCTGTAAGTAAAACCCTTACTAGGAATATGGATATTCTCTTGAGATAGAATGAATTCACCAATACTAGGATCGAGCGTAAAAGCATGAACGCCCTTGCCAAGCGAGTAAACAAACATCGTGCTTGTGCCGTAGAGAATATAACCAGCGCCGATCTGTTTACGTCCAGATTGCAATAAGTCTAGAGCTTCTTCTGATTCATCATTCCCTTCTTGTTGGCGAATTGAGAAGATAGAACCGATCGCTAAATTTACATCGATATTGCTAGAACCATCAATCGGATCGTATAGCAGGGTATAGCGCCCAGTCGGACAGTTCTCAGGAATGTAATAAGGCTTTTCCATTTCTTCTGAGGCAAGGCGACAGACTAAGCCGCTTTGCTCGAATGCGCGCAAAAAGACACGGTTGGCGTAGTGATCCATATTCTTGACAGCTTCACCCTGGACATTCACTTCACCTGTGACTCCAAGCACATTTTCGGCTAAACCAGCTCGACTCAGATGTCGCGCGATCGTTTTGCCTGCTAAGCCAATCCGCCCCATTAATGCGCTCAGATCATACGCCTCAGCCGAAAATGTCCCAATCTGCGAAAGAACATGCTGCGAGAGCGTCATAAAGTCTCGTCCGAGGACGATCTCTTCGGCGGGATTGAGTCTGGTAGAATCGGTCATGATCGAGTACCTTATTTCTTCGCTTCCATTATAGTATTGTGTCAACGCAAGAATAATCATGAATATCTGTCCTCGTTGCAAAGCCGAAAATCCTGATAGCTACCAGTTTTGTCAATTTTGTGGTGCTAAAATCATTGAAGAGATAGAAAATTTTGAGTCTTCTCAAGTAGCGAGTGATACAGAAGAATTGCAGATAGAGACAAATTTAGAAGATTCTCCAATCATTAGTTCAGAAATAATTAGTCCAGAAATCATCAGCTCAGAAATAATTAATTCAGAGTTGTCAATCGTTACATCTTCCCCAATCTATTTGCAGGATATAACTTATGGTGGGAAAACTGATGTTGGCAGACAACGCGATCGCAATGAGGATGATTTTGTTGCCATCTTTCAAACGCGCCGTATCAGCGGCAAAAGCCAGATTAGCGATCGCAGCGATCGCGGATTATTTGTACTTTGTGATGGCATGGGTGGACACGAGGGTGGTGCGGAGGCGAGTGCGATCGCCGTTAACTCGATTGTCGATCAGTTTCGACCATTTTGGATAGATACTTTACCCGGTCGACAGAAAATTGAAGAGATTATTTCTAGTACAAATCAAGCAATTTTTACTAGAAATGAAAACGAAAAGCGACAATCTTTAGGTCGCATGGGGACAACTCTGGTCTTGTTAGCAGTCCATGATCTTCAGGTGGCGATCGCTCATGTCGGTGATAGCCGAATTTATAAGCTTACAAATGTAAGTTCTCCAAAACTGGAACAAATAACTCGCGACCATGAAGTTTTAAATCAACTGCTCGATCTTGGTGTTGATCTTGAATCTGCTCAAGCAAGCCCTGACGCACATCAACTAACTCAAGCACTAGGACCAAATCCTAGCGCTTATTTAGAGCCTGCAATTCAGTTCTTTTTGCTGACTGAGCCAACTCTATTTTTGCTATGTTCGGATGGCTTATGTGATAACGATGTGATTGAGCAAAATTGGCGATCGCATCTATTACCAATTTTAAATCAAGAAATCGACCTGCAAACTGGCTTAGATGATCTCATTGAGCTAGGAAATAATCTTAATGGACATGATAATCTCACCGCGATTTTAGTCTTAAGTACCTCGGCAAACTAAAACCCAAAAAGTTTGAGGCGGCGCGAAGCGCCGCCTCAAGCTTTTTGTCCTCAGAAGAATAGCCATAGCTATGAAATAGAAGACACGCGTTATGGATTTAGAGTTGAGAGTACATCTGTACCCGTGACTGTAACTGTTTGCAATTCCAGATTTGCCACGGCGCGATCGCCTTTGATATTGAGATTTTTATCTGGTTGTTGATACATGATATTGCCATTAGCTGTGACTATTTTAGTCGGGATCAACCATTCCACTTGATCGGCATTGACCACACCTTGAGTAGAACGAAAACTTGCTGTCACTTGACCTGTGAGGTTGATCCGTTCTTCTTCTATTTGCGCTTGTCCTTGTTGAGCATTGACAATGATGCCACGACTTTTACTGGATGCGGTAAAGGCGACTGGTAAAGTGACTAGCTTTTTGTCAAGATTCCACATTGCTTGTGCCGCCTCAATTTCAATGTCTAGTTTTGGGTCTTTAGCTTTAATATCGCCTGTGAAGCTGACTTCTTTCTTCTTGATATTCCAATCACCTTTATTTGCCGATAGTTGCAATTTATCTTTTACTTGCACAACTGAAAGCGGTACTTCTGTAAAAACGCGATCGCGCTTCGCATCCCAAGTAATTTTCTCGCTCTTCATTTGCAATGGTGGCTCGATCGCGGTTACGATCACTTCTTTTTCTAAGCTATAAATATTTGTACTTGGTTTGGCTGTTAACTCTTTGCCTGTCATTTTTAGCTTGTCGTCTGGCTTATCGATTTGAATGTTGCCTGTCGCTTTGAGGACATCCTCCTCAGCTTTCCAGACCATGCGATCGGCTTTCATATCAATTTTTTCTTGAACAGCGATCGCCTTAATATTTCCATTTAGAGAGATTTCTTTAGTAATTTGATCAATGGTTCCTTTATCACCCGTTGCTTCCATCAACAGTTCACCATCACGATAAAATTTGCCTTTCACATCTTCGACATCGGCAATTTTGCTGTCAGGACGATAGTCAGCACGTTTGGAAGTGATTTCCCAGAGCAGTTTTCCTTTCGCATCAAATTCCGTGAGCGTAATATTCTGGAGACTTGTGCCAGCCGTTTGTGCTGATTTATTTAAGCTAGTAATTGCAGGACGTAAGAATACAAACCATCCCAGCGCAAAAATCAGCACTGTCACCACAAAAATGATGATAAACAGGCGTATATTGCGGCGGCTAAATGTTTGCATGATCCTTTTTAGTAAATTTATGAGATTTATGTGGCGCTTTGTGTCACCTAAATCTCAGTACAGATATTATTGCATGGCGATCATTTCTGCCATGTCTTCAGGCGCGATCGCTCCAAACGCACTTTGATAATTAGCACCTTGATGATTAGCCTGATAGTCGGCAAGTTGGGCGATCGCCTGATCAAGACAATCCATCCCATCTTGCACCGACTCCACCCGAAACAGGCGATCGCGCAACGCCGCCGCTCCCACAAAACCCTTAGCATACCAAGCCATATGCTTCCGCGATTGTCTGATCCCGCGCATCCCTTTATACTCCCACAAGCCCTGTAAATGCTCCTTAGCAACTTGTAAACACTCAATTGCGGTCGGCTTCGGCAAATATTTACCTGTTTTGAGGAAATGATCAACCTCGCCCACCAAAAACGGATAGCCTAAAGTCCCTCGTGAACACATCACCCCATCCGCACCCGTTTGCTCTAAACAAGCGATCGCGGCATCCACCGAAAAAATATCGCCATTCGCAATCACAGGAATCGTCAGCACCTCTTTAACTTTACGAATCCATTCCCATTTAGCCGTACCTGTATAACCTTGCGATCTTGTCCGCGCATGAACGGTGATCATCTTTGCACCCGCATCCTCCATCCGCTTCGCAAAGTCTAAAATCGTAATCTCAGCATCATCCCAGCCGATCCGTGTCTTCACAGTTACAGGGATATCCACCGCCGCGACAACCGATCGCACAATTTGCGCGGCAACCTCAGGATGTCGCAACAAAGACGATCCACCGCCCTTTTTAGTGATTTTATTGACAGGACAACCCATATTAATATCCACCGTATCTGCCCCCTCAACCGCCGCCTTTTGCGCCGCCTCAGCTAAAAAATCTGGACGACAATCAAAAAGCTGAATACTGATCGGTGTTTCGTGGCGATCGATCTCCATCAACTTCGGCAAAGCTTTCATATGATGCAGGTCAGTGGCGCTGATCATCTCGGTATAAAGCATTGAGTCAGGCGCATAGCGCCGCACTAATCGCCGAAACACCAAATCCGTCACCCCTGACAATGGCGATTGCAACACCCGACTTTTGAGGATGACATTACCAATAGTCAAAGGTTCAGCAAATTTTTGCGGTAATTTAGACGAGGTAAATGTCATATTTTAAAATTTTGCTTTGTAAATTTTGCTTTGTTTAACGCTAACGAGATATAGAGGTTTGATTTCCCGTCAAAGGTGGGGAAGCAAACCCGACTGGGAAACACTGTAAGTAGCTAGACACAATCAAATATAAAACTCTAATATCTGTAGCGCTCACTACGCGGGCGCTACAGATATTAGCTCTGGTTTTTTAATTACGC
>JAYTWB010000452.1:0-5218 GCA_043743655.1 Cyanobacteriota bacterium
TACTTACTTAGTCGCTGATGCTGAGATCACTGTACAAGCTATGAATGAAGAGCAGAAACAAGCGGTTAATCTATCAGGTGATTGGTTTGAAAATCTAAAAGGTTCTGTGCAATCAACTTGGGATAAAAATCGAATCGTTATACCCGATGATGATTTTCAGGTGTTGATGGAGCATTCTCTATGGACACAAGTGAGAAATAAAATCGATGAAACTGGTTCGGCTGGTGTCTTTTGGACAGATGTGTGTATTCCTAGGGACACGATTTTCTATTATCCTTGGGGGCATACACCTCTAGAAAAAGATGCATTAAGAAAGCATGACTGGGATGTATTAATTGAGGTGATCAGTGGATTGATTCAAGTTGGTGGTCAAGCGAATGTCGGTAGAGGTTGGGTTCAGAGTTGGACTATCAATTCAGGCATTCCTGCTATCAAGAATGGCGCAGAAAAACTAGAACAAGTTGAGGTATAGTCATGTCCAAGAAAAATCCTTACAAGCCGAGTGGTGTTACCCCCCCTAAGCTAGTGACAACAAAAACAGAAGTAGCTGTATCTCCTGTTAAACCTACATCTATTGAAAACTCGCCTATACAAAATAGCAGGGTGAAACCAGAGCATTCAAGTTTGCAAGCCTATGCACATATTCAGAAATATCTCAGTGGCAAACCGAAACTTTCAAAGGATGAAGTGACGGCAGTTTTAAGACTATCGCAACATCTTCGAGTATTTGGGTTGCTTTCAGCAGTTGGATATCTCTGTCAAGCTAAGGAAGGAAAGATTCAGGAAAAAACTTCACCTATATGGAAGTCTTTGTTGAGTCAGATGATGGATTTAGACGACTACACAAAACAACAATTGATGCAGCAGGTCGAGCAAATGGCTAGAGGAAACTCAGCCTCATATATGGCGACTTGGCGCAAGGCTCTAGTTTTATCAAATCACTGGAATTTTTGGGCAAGAGCATATCAAGAGGAGGACAAAAAGTAATGTATACAGCACCAAAATTAGTTGAATTGCTGGCAAAGCAGCATGAAAAACGCGATCAGGAAGGCTTATTTAAACAAGGCACTTTTAGATTGTCATGGAGAGGAAAAGTTGGGTCTTCACCTTATCCAGATTTGGAAACAATTGTTTCAGCAGGTGAACCTTGTGACTTTTGGGAATGGAATAAGCAAGATTTCGGACAAATTCATGAACGACTAAGAGAGTTACCTCTTAATGGCTATATTCCTGCTTCGGCAATTAGAGGTATTGTGAGAACGTGGGCAAGAAAACGCCCAGAGGTTCGAGAAAAGATGTTTGAATTACTTGGAAATCAAACAGATGACAAAATTACATCGGGTAAAATTGAGTTCCTTGATGCTTGGACAAAAGAGCCAAATAAACTGACCTTAGATATTGTCAATCCACAAGAAAAATTCCAAGTTTTTCATGATAGTAATAATCAGGGCAAACCATTGCCATTTTACACCTTGGGTAATGGTGACAAGCCTCTAGAGTTTACAGTTGCTATCCGTGGCATTTCTGGCAAAGCATCCGCGGAAGATGTGAATGAAGTCTGGGGATGGATTGAACAATCTCTTAGTCTTTATGGTGTTGGTAGTCGGACTGCTTCTGGCTATGGTGCAATGTGTAGCTCTGAGAAAATAAGCATTAAGCCTGAACCTGAATATGCTGTTAAAGAGTTTGATTTCAAGCTCTATAGTCAAGGTTGTTATGGGGCTAATCCTCCAACCAAAGAGAGCAAATGGCAAGGAAATCCAGAATTACGTCCATCTCATTGGCGTGGATGGCTTAGGTCTTGGGTACTTCGATTTTTATTGGGTGTAATGAGCGAAAATGATGCTCAGAAAACTCTTGGCGAACTATTTGGTGCGATTGAGCCAGAACAAAAGCAAGGCTGTGTCCGAATCAACATGAATCAGGGAAAAGTTTGGGGAGAAAAATCCAGCGATAGCCCTGACTTTTTCGCTTGGCATGGCAATTTAGTTGTTACTGCGCCTAAAGATATTTTGATTAATATCATTTTGCCAATAATCCGTTTTGCAGTTATGACTGGTGGCGTTGGTAGAGGTTGGCGTAGACCTTTGCATATGTTTGAAATGGAAATACGGCAAAAAGATGGTGGGATTAAGCATATCAAAGCATCAAGAGGTTGTCATATGATAATGATGCATAAAGTAAAAAACAAAGATTCTCAACAGATGGAATTAAAGCCTTTTGGTTTTCCACTAGCTAGTGAAGAATGGCATAAAATGTATGATAAGTGGCTAGAAGCAGCAAAAAATCATTGGGGTAATCGAGTAAATGAGAATTTACTTCCAATAAGTGCTGAAGTATTTTCCCCTAAAACTTGTGCAGTATACATTGTACCATCACCAAAAAGTGAGCCTGTTGATCGCCAAAATTTCAATTGGAGTATTAAAAAGTCCACAGAAACTCGTGGTGAAGGGATGAATCTTATTTATCAGCCAAAATATAAACGCAAATCTGATGTTGGTGGAGATGCTGCGGGTGGAGGAAATGCTCATTGTTCTTGGGTAAGTATTAAGCGCGTAAATATTCCAAATCAAGAACAAGAAACGAAGTGTCAAGAGATTGTATGTTTGTTTTTAGGTGAAGAAAATAATTTGCGATCGCAATTTCTTGCTGATCTTTCTGGAATTAGCAGTAGCAAGTATTTATTTGGAGTGAAAGCCCAACAATAAGCTAATCAAGAGAGAATGCAATGGCTAAAATCGCAACATATTCACATTAACATTTTGTAAAGCAATGGGATTAACCTCATGGATTGCTAACTGGGCATCAGAGTCGCCGTCAACTCTGGTCATGTCAATTAGTTCTAATAGTCTTTCGGGTGTCATGCCCGATCGCCTGACGCAATCTAAAAGTGAGTCGTAGTTAAGCCCACTGGGTGATGAGTTACGCAAAAAATGCTCCCATTGCCATGAGTTGCTAATCATGTGAGCAGCAATTTCTAACTTTGAGTTAGCTTCGACGACTTGGAAACTACTTTGGTACATTCCTTCATCAATGAGGCTGGTTATCAGAAATAAAGACATATTTTTTGAATAGATAGTTTATTTGTAAATGATAGAGCATGAGTCTATATTGAGGAGTTAGTCTATGGTTACTACGTTAATAGAGTTTTTGGCTATGCCTGAGTCGGGCGATCGCTATGAGTTTGTTGATGGTCAAGTGGTAAAAAAGGATGCTGTGCGATTGCCTGCGGATGTGGGTAATGAGATGTGTCCTGTGGCTCCTGAGTTGGTAATTGAGATTATGTCGGAAGCGCAAACTTTTAAGGAGTTTGTGGCGAAGGCTGGCAATTATTTGAGTGCTGGTGTGTTGAGGGTTTGGATCATCGATCCTATAAATAGGTCTTTGACGGTGTTTTATGGCGATCGCCCACCTGAGACTTTTCGGGGCGATCGCCTGATTACCGATGAGCTATTTCCCGATTTGGCGTTGACAGTTGAACAAATTTTAGTAAAAGCAGGAATTTAAAAAATCATGGCTAGTATTGTTTTATCGTTTGTGGGCAATCAAGATCCTTTTGGCAGTAAGACTGGGGAGGGATCGATTGTGACTTTGGTTAAGTATTTGATAGAAAATGGCAAGGAAATTAAGAAGGCGATTCTTATTTATACAGAAGGAACGGCAAGTGGAGCGAAAGATACGAAGGATTGGTTGGAAATTGGGGGTGCAAATGTGGAGTTAGTGCCTGCAAGTTGGGAGTTGTCGAACGATCCGACAGATTTGTTGAAGGCGGCGCAAGAGGCAAGACGTGGTTTGGATCTTGCGCATTTGAGTATGGAGAAGGGTGATCGCATTGAGTTTAATGCTTCTTCAGGAACTCCTGCGATGAAGTCGACATTTAGTTTGTTGCAAGCTGCTGGCTATGTAGTGAATGGTCAGGTGTGGCAAGTTCGCAATCCAAAGGAGATGAAGGAAGGACAGAAACATGTTTTTGAGACAGACGTGAGTGAGCTGAGAGGGGAATTTGACATTAAGGCTATCAAAAGACAGGTTCAGGATTATAACTACAGTGGGGCTTTGGAAACGATGAAAGCTTCTCGGCTAGAAAATCCAGAGGTAACGCATTTGCTAGAGTATGGTCGTTGTCGGATCACTTTTGATTTTGAGAAGGCTAATCAGTCAATTTATTCGATTTCTCAGAAAGTTGAGCGTTTGTTAACGGATGAGATTAATTCTTTGCGATCTAAATTTTTAGATATGTTATGTCGAGAGGCTTATTTTGTTGGAGTTACCAAGCTTCACAATAAGCACTATTCAGAATTTCTAGTGTTTTTGTCGGCATTCAATGAAAATATTGCAATTTATCTAGCCGAAAAAGAATCAGAAATTAGATTGCGTTCAAGATCGGAAAATGAGCAGAAGCTAGTATGGCAGAATATTAGAAAAGCTTCTGATGGCAAGCTTTATCGGTATTTACAAGGCTATAAGATGTCGAATGACAAACTATTACGGGTTGATGAGTCGATAAGTCGGTTTGTGGCAATTGCAATCGCTACTTTCTATCGAAAAGATGATGAATTGATTAAATTGGTAAATACCCTTAACAATAGTTCCTATATTAGGAACCGCAATGATTTTATCCATAATCTTCAAGGAATTTCTAGTATTCCTGATTCACAGTTACTGGTTACAACAATGCGCCAAATCCTAGAGAAAGGCACGACACTTTCTGTCAAGCAAAATCCCTATAGAGTTCTGAATGAGGAGATTTATTCTCGATTGGGTGGTTTTGGGCATTAATTTACGCTAGTTCGCCGTAGCGATCGCAATATTTTTTGAGTAATTTATTAGGAGATTTTTATGTATTTTTTGACAAGTAAGGTGGCGCGGGTGCGGAATTTGTCGGTGTCAATCGCAAATGGGGCGATTAGTTTGGTGATTTTGTTGATTGCGCCGATGGGTTTGTTGGCGGTGATTGTGAATACTTTGTTGATTGTGGCGGCGACCTATGGGGGGTTGACGGTGAGCGATCGCATTCTGGTGTATTTGTTGCGGGATGAGCGGCGGGATAGCTTGGGTGCGGCGCGGGATAGTAGTGAGTTGAGGCGGCGGGATTGATGAGAAGTCTGTATGTGTCGATGCAGGGTTGTTATGTGGGCTTGTCGCAGGAGTTGCTGGTGGTGAAGCAGGGGCAAGTTGTGCTGCAAGAGGTGCAGTTGCCTTTGTTGGAGCAGGTGCT
>JAYTWB010000453.1:0-4645 GCA_043743655.1 Cyanobacteriota bacterium
ATTGTATCGCAATCACAATTAAAACCAATAAAATAGAAAAGGAGTGCTTAGTTAGCAATTCCTATCTATTTTTATTGGTTTTAAGATTGGCTAGAATAGCTACATGAATTGGGGCTAACTGCTATGTGTATTTGCATTAACTGCACCTATGTCGATCGCTGTACGACTTATCACGCTGTCGAGGCACAACATTTGCAGCCACATTTAACTGATGAGCCAGATTTTGAGGCAACGTCTCCCACAGTTAATGTAAATATTAAAACCGACTATGAAGAAATTCAGATGGAATGGGATGTTGTCAATTGTGAGAGTTTTTTGCCTGAAATGGGTAAATGGATAAAATTGCGTCCTGGCGAACTTGTTCCTACTTAAATCGAAAAGATTAGACGTTGCGGCGCGAAGCGCCGCAACGCTAACTCTTAGTTTTGTATGTCTATTTCTATGGTGGGAAGGGAGCATGTACTCCCGACTATTGATATACTAACCGAGTGTTCAAATATGGGATTTATGAGAAGGTTTGGCAAGTTGTTTTTGATATGTACTTTGCTAGGAGGGATTTCTACTATTGTTTTTCTTAATAATAATTTTCTTAACAATAGCCAGAAAGATCAGCTTAGTGCGATCGCCAAATCAAAACCATCCATACCTCAAAATCCAGATGTGCTAAATATTCCAAATAGTGCTGGGGAAAAGTTAGAATTTCAGCAACTAATGCGATCGCTAAGCGATCGCCAGTTATCAAAATTACCAATCGATGAAGTTATTCAAGTTGTGTCTAGTAAGCTCCTCGGTGCAACTTATCGTGAAGGGCTATTAGATCAAGGAGAAACTGAAAAATTATTTGTATCACTCACAGAATTTGACTGCGTGTTATTTGTGGAAACAGTGCTTGCGCTTTCGCGTAATTTGCTTTCTCCGACCCCCACTTACGAAAACTTCGTTCAAAATATACAAGAAGTTCGCTATGCAAATGGCAAGCTAGACGGCTACTGTAGCCGATTGCATTATTTCTCAGAATGGATACGCGACAATCAAAAACGGAATATTGTCCGAGATATTACTACTAAATTGGGAGGCATTCCACTCAATAAGACGCTGAACTTTATGAGTAATAATTGGCAAAAGTATTCGCGTCTGAAAAGTAATCAAGCTAATTATCAATGTATTTTAGCAATGGAACAAAAGATAGAAATAGAGCTAAAATCTGAGCAATTACGATACATTCCATCCGCCAAAATCAAATCTATCTATCCATTGTTAAAAGCTGGTGACATTATCGCGGTGACGACTGATCTCAAGGGAATTGATGTCACGCATACGGGTTTTGTCTATCCCACACCAAATGGAATCGGTTTTATTCATGCATCACCATCGGGAAAAGTGAAAATATCTCCCGATTTGCAACGCTATGTTGAACGAGTCGATCATGCGATTGGAATTATGGTGGCGCGTCCTGTTAATTAGGTTTTTGATTTAATATTCTGATCTTCTGATTGTCAAACAAGCCCATTCTTGACGCTTCCAAAAAGTGGCGATCGTCCATTTATGGGTATCAAGGGCTTCGGCAACCTTCGGCACTTGCTCAACTAAAATTCCGCTTAAAATACCCCATCCATTGGCATTAACTAACTGATCGAAATAAGGAACCATATCGACAATAATATCGGCAAGAATATTGCAGGTAAATCCATTTGCAGGAGAAGGCATATGCACAATCAAATCTTGGATGCTTCCCTCTTGCACCCAGATTTTATCTTCAGAAATGTCATTGAGTTGACGATTATGATTTGTGGCTTTGATCGCCAGAATGTCATTATCGATCGCGTAAGTTTGAGTCGCGCCGATTAACAAAGCGCCGATACTAAGAATGCCCGAACCACAGCCGACATCAGCAACCACGATATTATCTTCAGGTTTTACATCCCATAGACGCATCTCCAAAGCTTCTAAACAAAGCTGCGTGGTGGCATGAGCGCCTGTCCCAAAAGCACTGCCTGGGTCAAGACGTAAAACCTTGCGATCGCCATCAGTCGGTGGCTCAATCCAGGCTGGATAAATCACAAACAGATCGCCAATCTCCTGTGGATGCCAATGTTGTTTCCAACTAGACGACCAATCTTCATCATTAATTACTGTCCATTGAGTAATTGGCGCTTCGTAATTAGTGGCGATCGCATCTTGTTTAAGCAATAGAGCCAGAGATGCTAAGTCCAAGACATTGGCTTTTTCGACAGGCAAATAACTATTTACATATATTCTGCTATCTTTCTTTTGACTTGCCATGCCTTGACAGCCAAAATTTTGTAATCGCCAAAAAATTTGTTCTTCTAGAGACTGTTCGGCGATGACTTGGATTTCCCACCAACTGTTGTTTGAGGTACTGAGCATAATAATTTAATAGTATTTAGTCTTGGATATATTCTTGATTTTGCAACAGCGCAGACTCGGCTCGCTGTGCTTCGCGCCCTAAATAGGCGGCATGGTCAAATAGCTCAACAGGACATGGCTGAGTTTTTTCAAATATTTCGACACAGAGTTCCTTAGCGGTTCGTCCTGAAAATAGCTGTACGGCTTGGCGATCGACTTTGCCTTTAGCAGGAATTGGTTTGCCAGTTTCAGGATCAACGGCTAAACCCTTGTCATTAATGATGTTGCTATAGTGCTTAGCGCAAATTAGACTTTGGGAAATATCAATGTAAATAATAAAATAACCACTAGGATCAAGAGCTAGCGATCGCTTTGATAAGTTGTCATCAATGACTTGCAATTGTTGAACTTGCGATTGTTGGGCAAGTAAGTTGGATTCAGCAGTCAAATTCATTCACTTTAAAATATTAGGTTGGAATATATGAATATTTTTTCTAGTTACTCTAATCATACGACTAGAGCGTAAAATGCTACAAATAACGTTGCCTATAAACCACTTCTGCAACTCATTATCTGCAACTCATTAAAGGGGCGATCGCCATGTCAGCCAAAGTACTCGATGGACGTTATAAACTAATCAAGCAGATTGGGGCGGGGGGCTTCGGACATACATTTATCGCGCGCGATATGCGCCGACCAGGTTCACCACCTTGTGTCGTCAAGCAACTTAATCCTGCTAGCGATGATCCCAACTTTATTCGTGAGGCAAGACGACTTTTTAACACTGAAGCCGAGACTTTAGAAAAACTGGGGCGGCATGACCAAATTCCGCAGCTGCTTGCCTATTTTGAGGAAGATAAGCAGTTCTTTTTGGTGCAAGAATTTATCGAAGGGCGATCGCTACATGATGAAATGAAAGCATCCTTGCCTGAAGTGGCTGATTTAGCTAATGAGTCTCAAGATCGCGTGCTTGCAGAACTGCAAAATATTGATGCACCAACTAGAGACAAACAACTGACTGAAGTTGAAGCCCTCAAAATTTTGAAAGATATCCTCGAAGTTCTGGAATTTGTGCATTCAGAAGGAGTAATCCATCGCGATATCAAGCCAGATAATTTAATTCGCCGCAAGAGCGATCGCAAAATTGTGCTGATTGACTTTGGGGCAGTGCGCGCTATGCAAGATAGCAATACTCAGTTAGCTGCTAATGAGAAAGGTGAATCTCGATTTACAGTGACAATTGGCACGCCTGGTTATATGCCAAGTGAGCAATGCGCGGGTAGACCAGCCTATAGCAGTGATATTTATGCGCTAGGGATGGTGATCATTAAAACGCTAACGGGATATAGCCCTACAGATTTGCCAACCGATCCCGCCACAGGTGAATTGGTCTGGCGTGATAAAGCTCAAGTTAGCAACGGCTTGGCAATGGTACTTACACGGATGGTGCGCTATCACTACACGCAGCGATATCAGTCAGTCCGCGAGGTAAATCAAGGTATTACGACATTTGCGACTATGACTGATGTTGAACGCCGTGCCACGACTAGCAAGATTGTAAGGTCGACAATCTTGACTAATTTATCTGAGTCAGGGCGCTCAACTGGCTCTAGTGCAACTGATCCATCAAATAACGCATCAACTCGGAGATCAGTACCCGTTTCTGCATCTCCTAGCGCTAGCTCAGGAGTTCTCTTTCTGTTTGGGGGCTTACTGGCTGTGGTCGCTGTAATTGCCGCCTTTGCACTGCCTGCAATGATGCGAAATAATCAAACACCCATAATTGTCAATAGCCAAATGCCGATCGCCCAACCGATCACCATTCAGGCGACTCCTACCCAAACCTCAACGGCGATCGCTACTGGCGAGTCAGTTAATCAAGTTTTAAATCTAGAAGCAAATAAAGAATCTCTAACTATCCCAAATAAAATGGCAGGTAATGGCACTCACACTTACACAATTCAGGCAAAGGCTGGACAATTGTTCAGTGTGGCGCTCACAGGTAATGGCATTGCTATGTCGATACTTAATGCTCAAGGGCTAGCTTTACCGAATGCTGCTAATGTAGCGATCGCGGATGTGCCGATCACTACCGAGGGTGCATATACAGTGCAACTAAGAGGCGTAGCCTCGACCGCAGAAATTCCTTATCAATTAAAACTTGGTCTCAAGGATATCGCGATCGCCCCACTAACTTCTATCCCAACCACAGCTCCATTAAATACTCCATCAACTACTCCCTTAGTTTCACCCACTCCCACAGCAGTTACGCCTATGC
>JAYTWB010000454.1:0-2727 GCA_043743655.1 Cyanobacteriota bacterium
ATCTGCCATTTGATTGAGAGTCGCATTGCTAAAAATCACATAGGGCGGCACTGCTTGCTCATCGGCGAGGTTTTTGCGGAGTAGGCGTAATCTCTCAAAGAGAATATTGATATCAATAGGACGATCGCTAATCTCGTCACTGATTTTAGTGCGATCGCTAACAGTTGTAGGAGTTGGATCACGTTCTATTGGTAAGATCACATTACGCTGATTTCGCATTACTTCCCAACTGCGATCATTGAGTTTGAGAATGCCATAGCCATCTGTGGTTTGTGATAACAAACCTTGATGAACGAGCGATCGCGCTAGTTGTCGCCATTCATCAAGACTGCGATCTTTGCCGATGCCATGGGTAGACAGATTTTCATGACCATGTTGCAATACTTTTTTATTCAGAGAACCGCGCAAAATATCGATGATATGCCCTGAGCCAAATCGTTCTTTTGCACGAGCAATACAAGATAAAAACTTTTGAGTTTCCACTGTCCAATCCTCCATTGGTTTTGGGGTGAGACAGTTATCACAATTGTTGCAACCGCCCTGAAAGCTCTCCCCAAAATAATTTAAGAGAATGGTACGGCGACAGGCTGTACCCTCAGCGTAGTCAACGACTTGACGGAGTTGTTGTTGGGCGATCCTTTGTTCTGCTTCTAGTGGCTCATTGGTGTAAGGATCGACTTTTTGAGCGATAAGATATTTGATTGTTTCTAAGTCTTGATAACCTAGAAACAAAGTACAGTGAGAGTCTTCACCATCGCGTCCTGCACGACCAGATTCCTGATAATATCCTTCAATATTTTTTGGTAAATCGTAATGAATCACAAACCGCACATCAGGTTTATTGATTCCCATCCCAAAGGCAACGGTTGCCACCATTACCTGCACATCATCGCGAATCCAGCGAGTTTGATTTTCTTCACGCTCCTTTGCTCCTAGTCCTGCATGATAGGCGATCGCTTCGATACCATCTTGACGTAAGCGATCGCTTATTTCATCGACACGTTTGCGACTGAGACAATAGACGATTCCTGAGCCTTGCAGTCGCTTGATTTCGCGCAAGAGATTTGTATAAGTTTGCTCGTTACCCTGCTTAGGAACAACTTCATAATAAAGATTAGCACGATTGAAACTTGCCACATGAACATAAGGTTGACGGAGTTCCAATTGCTGACTAATGTCTACCCGAACTCGCTCAGTTGCCGTGGCAGTTAAACCAATCACGGGTACATCTGGATGGAGTTGCCGAATCCGACTCAGTTGGCGATATTCTGGACGAAAATCATGTCCCCATTCCGATACACAATGCGCCTCATCGACTGCAAATCCCGCAATCCCCATTTTCCCTTTGATGATATTCAGAAATTCCAGAAACTGCTCGGCAAACAAACGTTCGGGAGCCACATAAACGAGTTTAATTGCTCCATTTAAAATTGCTTGCGATCGCTGATTACTTTCTTTTCCTGTCAGCGTACTATTCAAAAAAGTCGCGCCGATACCGTTCTCTTTTAGCGCTGTAACCTGATCTTGCATCAGGGCAATCAATGGCGAGACAACAATGGTTACGCCAGTCTTGAGCAAAGCTGGAAGTTGAAAACAAATCGATTTACCGCCCCCAGTTGGCATAATCGCTAGAGTATCGCGTCCTGCCATATTTGCTTCAATAATCTCGCGCTGTCCTGCCCGAAAAGTTTCATAACCAAAATATTGCTTCAGCGCTTGCTGTAAAGAATCACTGTTTGTCATGGATTAGGGTTTCGTAAAAGTCTGTAATAGCTAATGTGTAATAGCCAAAGCGCGATCGCACCATTATTTTTGCCAAATTGCATCTTTGCCAGATTGATGCGGCACCTTGCACTAACGCAGCCTACAAATAATTAAGCTTTCCTATTTATACCAAAAAGTAGAGAGGGATTTATTTGCTAATCCTTTTTATTTGCTAAATAGCTAGGCATAATTAAAAAACAGAACCAAAAGCTGTGGCGCACGCAGCGCCTGCGCCACAGCTTTTGGTTTTAATTGCGCCTAGCTACTTAATACCTATTTACCGATACAAAATCTACTAAAGATTTGCTCTAAAACTGACTCTGTGACTTCTTCACCTGTAATCTCGCCGATCGCACTAATCGCAGCGCGTAAATCGATAGTCCAAAAATCTAGCGGTAACTGATCAGCGATCGCTAGCAGCACATGTTCCAAAGATTGCACAACCCTCAACAAACAAGCTTTCTGACGCTGATTGATAGCAATATCAAGATCAGCCGCCGCGATCGCATCTTGCTGAACACACTTTAAAATCGCCGTTTCCAAATCTTCAATCCCCTGATTTTGAGAAGCCGCGGTCTCCACAATGGGAATATCTGAAAAGCCCTCACCCCCAGCCCACTCCGCCCTAGTAGGATTAAGATCAATCTTATTGATCACCAAAATCAGAGGGCGATCGCTTACAGTCTTATATATCTCCGCATCCTTCTCAATCCAGCCCACACTTGCATCGATTACCATCAGCACTAGATCAGCAGATTTTGCCGCTTGACGCGATCGCTCCACGCCGATCTTCTCAACCACATCTTCTGTCTCTCTGATACCCGCCGTATCAAGAACTTGAATCGGAATCCCACCGACCACTAATTGGGAATCCACAACATCGCGAGTTGTTCCAGGTAAATCAGTCACGATCGCGCGATCGCTACGGCTCCAAGCATTGAGCAAACTTGATTTACCCACATT
>JAYTWB010000455.1:0-4322 GCA_043743655.1 Cyanobacteriota bacterium
ATCGCGAGTTATTCCGTACCGCGCATGATATTCGCGCAGGCTGGGAATTAGGAACTGTCCCATCCGTTCCATTTGCAAGCGCAAAGTCATCACAAAATCAGCATCCTCAAGGGCAGGTTCAAGAGAGTAATGAATTTTTGCGCCATATTCGGCAAACTCTGGGGGTAATAATGTCGGTGGTGCAGCGAGATGAACCTCTGCACCATTGGTAATCAAACTCCAAAGATTTGATCGCGCAACTCTTGAATGCAAAATATCGCCCACGATCGCTACTTTTTTACCCTTGAGGTCTCTAGCACTAGGAGTAGTGAGATTGAGATGCATACAAAGGGTTAGCAAATCTAGCAAGGCTTGAGATGGATGTTCGTGCTTGCCATCTCCCGCATTGAGGATCGCCACTTTACCACTGAGCGCATCCATGTCTTTGGCGATCGCTAAAGGCACACCCGCTGCCTGATGGCGAATCACCATGATGTCTGTTCCCATTGCAAGGAAAGTCCGCGCCGTATCGAGAATTGTTTCACCTTTTGAGAGTGAAGAAGTGCCGGGAGAAAAATTAAGCGTGTCGGCAGAAAGACGTTTGGCGGCAAGCTCAAAACTATTGCGAGTACGGGTCGAAGACTCAAAAAACAAATTAGCGACAACTTTACTCTGCAAGGTCGGCACTTTTTTATTTCGGCGCGACAACACTTCTAAAAAACTAACGGCTGTCTGTAATACCGTTTCATAATCGTTTGGCGTAAAGTCGGCAAGCGAAATGATATGTCTTCGCTGCCAAGTAAGTTCAGGCATGATCGTTCGCTATGAAACAAAAATTACGCTGACAGGAGCAGGAGCAACCATGTCGCTTGGCAAAAAAGCACGGGAGCTAACCAGTACTAATGTAAATAAGAAGACTGCAAAGATAATGATCGGGGCAATATATTGACGAAAAAATGACACGGGTGTGAGTATGTAGATGACTCTTACATTATCTACGATTTAGATCGCTTTGTGTTTTATTTAAAACTAAATCATCAGTATCCATTAAAAGCCTTGCAAAGCAGGTCTTTTAATGGATACTGAACAAATACTGGTTATTCTTTAGGTTGCAACTTGTGAGTTTGCCCTGTTTGCAAGTTCCATAAGCTCGTATAAATCCCATTTTCAGCAACTAACTGATCGTGAGTTCCTGTCTCTACGACTTTACCTTGATCCATCACATAGATACGATCAGCATGGCGAATTGTGGAGAGACGATGGGCGATCGCGATCGTAGTGCGATTTTTGGTAATTCGCTCTAGAGATTTTTGAATTGCCGCTTCTGTCTCATTATCGACCGCCGAAGTTGCTTCATCAAGAATTAAAATCGGCGGATTTCGTAGCACCGCACGCGCGATCGCAATTCGTTGTCTCTGACCACCTGAGAGTTTTTGACCACGTTCACCGACAACAGTATCGTAGCCTTTGGGTAGGGCTTGAATAAACTCATGAGCTTCCGCAATCTGCGAAGCTTCGACAATCTGTTCGACCGTGGCATCAAAAGAGCCATAGGCAATATTTTCTAAAACTGAGCCATGAAATAAAAATACATCTTGGCTGACCCAGCCCATACAAGAACGTAGCGATCGCAGTTCTAAGTTACAAATATCGAGGCGATCGAGAAAAATATTGCCCGATTGAATTTCATATAAACGTAATAGAAGTTTGACTAAAGTACTTTTTCCCGAACCAGTCGCGCCCACGATCGCTGTCGTTTTGTGCGCGGCAATCTCTAAGGAGAGATTTTCGATGATTGGGAAGCTGGTCTCATAGCCAAAAGTGACATTTTTTAATTGAATATCGCCTTGGATTTGAGATTGCGGTGGCAAAACTTGCGAACCAGAATGAATCGAGATCGGTGTATCTAGCAAGTCAAGAATACGATTGGTCGAAGCCATCGCCCGTTGATATTGATCTAGCGTATCTCCCAATCGTGTCAACGGCCAAAGCAACCGCTGAATCAGATAAACCATCACTGAGTAATTTCCAACTGAGAGTCTTTGCGCTTGCACTTCCAAGCCACCAAAATATAAAATCGCAATAAATCCGCCGAAAATTAGTACCCGAATTAATGGCACAAAAGCGGCACTATACGCGATCGCCTGACGATTACTTTGTCGATAGCGATCGCTCTCCTTCTCAATGCGTTTACGTTCATAATCCTCAGTTACAAAGGCCTTAATCGTAGTAATTCCACCAATATTATTAGCTAGCTGACCATTGAGCAAACCCACATTTTCCCGCACAACGGCATAACGCGGCGCAAGAAATTTCTGGAACCAAATCGAACCCCACAAGATAAATGGCATTGGCAACATCGCCAACCAAGCTACATTGGGCGTAATCACAAAAAATGCTGCACCGATCAAAATAATCGTTGCCGACACCTGAATTACTTCATTAGCACCACCATCAAGAAAGCGCTCCAATTGATTGACATCATCACTCAAAATCGACATCAATCCACCCGAACTGCGTTCCTCAAAAAATGCGAGTTCCAATTCCTGTAAATGTTGATAAGCGTCAAGGCGCAAGTCATGCTGCACCGTCTGAGCAAGGTTCCGCCATTGCAGCGCATAAGCATATTCAAAAATCGACTCCAATCCCCAAATCACTCCACTGATTGCGGATAGCACAAACAACTGCGCCGCCAATCCCTCCACTCTCAAAGGATTAGCCCAGAAGTTCTCTTTTTGTAAGACGAGATCGATCGCCGCCCCAATTAAAACGGGTGGAGCCAGATCAAAAAACTTATTTAGAATCGAACAAGTCGTGGCTGTCCAAATTTGTTGACGATAATTGCGCGCATAGTGGAGAAGACGCATAAAAGGATGAACATTAGACATTTGTGGCATTTGATCTCGCTTAGTTTTTTCTAAAGATATGCAATTTGGCCTAATCTTGTACTAGTTGACAAATCTATAACTGAACACTATAAGTATCATATTGAAAATCACTAAATCGATGTCAAAAATCGCTGGCTCTCCATATGCCCATAACTAGCGATATCTCTCCGACAACTACTTTAATTATCCAAATCAGTGTAGTTGCAGCTTGGCTCGGTCTCGTCTTTTTAGCTTCAGAAATCTTGCATCGGCTGAAGCAAGACCCAGAGCTAGTTCGCAAAGTTGTGCATATCGGCACGGGTAATGTGTTGCCGATCGCGTGGTGGTTGCATATCCCGACATGGCTATGTGTGTTCGCAGGAGTGACATTTAGTGCGATCGCCTTAATCTCACACCACACTAATATTTTACCGATGCTCAATGATGTAGGACGCAAAACTTACGGTGTCTTCTACTACGCACTTAGTATCACGATTTTAGTGACACTTTTATGGAATGACTATCCACAATATGCCGTCATTGGTGTCATGGTAATGTCTTGGGGCGATGGCATGGCAGCGTTGATCGGCAAGCGTTTTGGGAAACATACTTTTATGCATATGGGCAATAAGCGTAGTTTGGAAGGCTCATTTGCCATGTTTGCCACTAGCCTAATGGTAATGCTCTGCATATTTGGATTTACACATGGCATCCATTTAAATGATGTTGGTATTGCCATTCCTGTGGCAGCGATCGCCGCCTTACTAGAAGCTTTTTCCCCTGGCGGAACTGATAATATCTCAGTTCCACTGTCGAGCGCAGCTCTGAGCTACGCGCTACAATCAATTCTATAAACTAAATTTATAAACCAAAGAGAAAGGCACTTTGTACCTTTCTCTTTATTAGTAGATATCTTTACTATCCAGATATCTTTATTACCAACGCAATAAATTAAACTGCTCCATATCAACAGTATCGCGACTGCGATAAATCGATAGCACGATCGCTAAACCCACAGCCGCCTCAGCCGCAGCGATTGAAATCACAAAGATTGTAAATACTTGACCGCGAATACTCGCTGAATCGAGGAAGTTTGAAAACGCCATCAAATTAAGATTAACGGCATTTAACATCAATTCCACAGACATTAAAACACGCACAGCATTACGGCTAGTAATTAATCCATAAATACCGATACAAAACAGGGCGGCGGCAATAATCAAAAAAGGTTCTAAAGACATATCTATTTACGATTAAGTTTAATTACCCAGAAATTTGTAGTATCGCCCAAAAGCGATACTACAAATTTATTTGGAAGCAACAAGTTGCTCTTTTGGCTTTTCTAACAACTCAAGTGAATCTTCATCAACTTGCCCAACTTTAACCATGTCAGGTAAAAGCTCGCGGCGAGCAAGAACGATCGCCCCAATTAGCGAAACTAGCAACAAAATTGATGCAAGTTCAAAGGGTAATAAG
>JAYTWB010000456.1:0-2893 GCA_043743655.1 Cyanobacteriota bacterium
AGCTTTTGAACGGGACTTAGGGCAAACTAGCTTACCTTTTTGTCGAGCGATCGTCTTTCCTGCACCCGTTCCTGTAAATATATTATCGACCTGTTCCCATGCAAAAACGAGTTCTATCTGGCGTACAACCAACTGGCAACCTTCACGTTGGCAATTATTTGGGGGCAATTCGCAACTGGGTAGAGACTCAGGCTGATTACGAAAATTTCTTTTGTGTTGTCGATTTACACGCAATTACGGCTCCCCATGACCCTGCGACTTTAGCTAGCAACACTCGCAACATTGCCGCTCTATATATCGCCTGTGGCATCAATCCAGAAGTCTCGACCATTTTTGTACAATCCCATGTGTCGGCTCATGCGGAGCTAGCATGGCTACTGAATTGCGTTACGCCGCTTAATTGGTTGGAGCGGATGATCCAATTTAAAGAGAAAGCAATCAAGCAAGGCGAAAATGTCAGCGTGGGTCTACTGGACTATCCCGTATTGATGGCGGCAGATATCTTGTTATATCAAGCCGATCTGGTTCCTGTGGGTGAAGATCAGAAACAACATTTGGAATTAACACGAGATATAGCAGGACGGTTTAATGACCTATTCCAGCCAGTTTTGAAAGTGCCTAAACCATTGATTCGCAAAGAAGGGGCGCGGGTGATGAGCCTCACCGATGGCACAAAAAAAATGTCCAAGTCGGATTCATCCGAAATGAGTCGGATTCATTTATTAGATAGCCCTGATGAGATTTCTAAAAAAATCAAAAAGTGTAAGACCGACGCGATCCGTGAATTAGCTTTTGATAATAGCGATCGCCCTGAGGCAAATAATTTACTCAGTTTATATATGATTTTTGCGAATAAGACCAAAGAGCAAGTACAAGCTGAAGCAGCCACATGGCGCGGTTGGGGCGATTTTAAAACGGTATTGACCGAAGCCGCGATCGCGCATCTTCAGCCAATGCAAACTAAATATGATGAAGTGGTCAAAGAGTCAGGCTATCTCGATCGCATACTGCATGATGGGCGCGAAAAAGCTGCCGCGACTGCTTTTCAAACTCTAAACGCCGTCAAAGATGCAATGGGTTATTTACGTTTGAAATAAGCACGATATATTGGCAAACCTTGAGAGATCACCGAGTTTTCGCGCTCAGTAGGAATATGCTCAGGAAAAGTATTTTCGTCAGCAAAACTTCCTGCGCCTGCAAGATTAAGGAAATTTTCATTTACCTCAAAATGTTGACGCATATCTTCGGCGACTTCAAAAATATCTGACTGCAAAAATACTGGTGCATCAGTAACTAACAACTCCGCTAAAGTCGCCACTAACTCAGGTTGAACAGCGCGGCGTTTTTGTTGGCGGCGCTTAAACCATGGGTCTGGAAATTGAATTGTCACTTCATGCAATGAGCCTTTAGTTAATAGCCCTGCTAGTGAGACATTGGCATTGCAAAAAATGTAATGCAAATTAGTTAAGCCCAGTTCGTCACAAACTTCATTGCAGCGATCAACTAGCGGCTCACGAATTTCTAAACCCAAAAAATTCCAATCAGGCTTCAGCTGAGCCATCTGCAAGATGTAACGTCCCCGCGCACTGCCAATATCAAGGCTCAGCGGTTTTGACCAATCGCCATAAGTTTCAGTCCATACTGGCGGCGCGATCGCCACACTATATTTTTTGGCTAGCGGATTAACATGTTCGCGCACCCGCGCCCGTTTAGAAACATTTTCATTGCTAATGTTACTGACAATTTCGCCTAAATTGGGTTGAGAAAAAGAATTTTGCATAGCTTTCAAGGATACCTCAAAATAATAGCCAACTGGATAAAGGCAGCGCTTCGCAACGCTCTTATCCACTAAAACTTAGCCACTAAAACACAGATTAAAAAACATCTTTTGGTTTTTCATAAACACTTTCGATTCTTGGTCTGCGATATATCTTGAATAACGCTAAAAACCCTCTAACTTACTTGAGTCCGCCATGCCTGCTGTAGCCCTGTCTCCACAGTATTCTCCACAGTATGTCCGAAGTATGCCTGACCAGCTTTTCCCCATTACCTATTCAACGCTTGCGCCACAGGCTTTAGTTGATCGCATCTTGTCACGCTACCAAGTGGGCAAAATTATCAGTTGCGTATTTTGGATGCGTGGGTTAAGCGATATTTATCTGGTCGAAACTCGCGATCGCCGTTATGTATTGCGAGTTTCTCATGCCCATTGGCGCTCTAGAGCCGAGATTGAATTTGAATTAGAATTATTAGCCTTTCTTCATCAAAATTATATTCCCGTAGCACATCCGCTCCGAACTGAAGATGGACAACTAGCAATCGAGATTTCTGCTCTTGAAGGCAAACGCTATGCGTCTCTATTTACTTATGCCACAGGTACAGTAGCCGTTGGCGATCTCAATAAGGTGCAAGCACAAAAGTTAGGAGAAACTTTAGCAAATCTACATAAAACCGCGCAAAATTTTCAATGCCACGCTGATCGCCCACACTTGACAATTAACTATTTACTTGATGACTCATTGCGCGATCTTGCTCCATTTTTGGATAATTCATCGAAATCATATATGAATGAAGCGATAGCCCAGATTAAAGAACAAATCTGCGATCTACCCAGAAAATTTCCGATTTGGAGCGTCTGCTGGGGTGATCCACATAGTGGCAATGTCCATTTCACAGACAATAACGAGATCACCCTATTTGACTTTGATCAATGTGGATATGGCTGGCGATCATTTGACATTGCCAAGTTTCTGCAAGTCACTTCACAAGCAGGGCTTAGTCCCACTGTTCGCAGAGCATTTTTGCAAGGTTACCAGTCAGTCCAGCCCCTTGAAGATATCGAATCAACCTGTATGCAATCCTTAATGCAAGTTGCCCAGATTTGGTCGTGGTC
>JAYTWB010000457.1:0-2620 GCA_043743655.1 Cyanobacteriota bacterium
TGCCGAAAACTTCCTAGCACAGCGGCTTTCAACTGTTGATGGAGTTGCCCAAGTACAGGTCTTTGGCACCCAAAAATATGCTGTGCGGATTCAACTTGATCCGCAATCTCTACAAACTAAAGGGATAGGCGTTGATGAAGTTGCGACAGCGATCGCTCAAGCTAATTCCAACCAGCCGACTGGAACTCTTTATGGTGAAAATCGCACGCTCACCATTGATACTAATGGTAGTTTAGAGAATGCGGCTGCCTTTCGTCCTCTGGTTGTTGCTTATCGAAACGGTGCCGCGATTCGACTCAATGAAGTGGGACAGGTACTAGATAGTGTGGAAAATGACAAACTCGCCAGTTGGTATAACGGCACAAGAGCGATCGTACTGGCAATCCAGCGACAACCAGGCACAAACACTGTCGCGATCGTGGATACTTTAGAGAAACTTTTACCCACTTTGCGATCGCAGATTCCTGCGGCGATCGACATGGAGATTTTATATGATCGTTCTCAATCAGTTCGCGCCTCAGTTGACGATGTTCAGTTCAGCTTGCTCCTATCGATTGGACTGGTAGTTTTAGTTATCTTTCTGTTTTTAAGAAACTTATCGGCAACATTGATTCCTAGCATTGCTCTACCGATCTCGCTCGTGGCAACTTTTGGAGTCATGTATAAACTGGGCTATTCCCTCGATAATCTCTCCTTGATGGCGCTTACCTTGTCAGTTGGCTTTGTGATCGATGACGCTGTAGTTGTGCTGGAGAATATTGTCCGACATTTAGAGATGGGTAAGTCCCGATTTCAAGCCGCGGTCGATGGTTCTAAAGAGATCGGTTTTACAGTTCTATCGATGACAATCTCATTGGTGGCGGTATTCATTCCGATTCTATTTATGGGTGGAATTTTAGGTCGCCTCTTTCAAGAGTTTGCAGTCACGATTAGTGTCGCTATTTTAGTTTCAGGATTTGTCTCGCTGAGCCTTACACCCATGCTTTGCAGCCGTTTCTTGAGTCATAGCCATAATCAGCATGAGAACTCTAGCAATAAGAACTTTAGCAATAAAAACACAGATCAACATCTTGCAAGTCAGAGTGGCTTCTTCCAACGTTTTTATGGATGGAGTTTGCGTAAATCATTAAAATATCACCGAGTGACGATGGTGATTTCTGGATTAGTTTTAGTTGCCACGATTTTTCTGTTTGTAGTTGTGCCGAAAGGGTTTATTCCGAATGATGATATTGGTCAGCTGGTCGCATCGACAGAAGCGATTCAAGGGATTTCTTTTGAAGAGATGGCAAAACATCAAGCTCAACTAGCTGAGATTGCTAGCCAAGACCCCAATATTGAAGCTGTTAATTCCACCGTTGGCGCAGGTGGTCCTAATGCCTCGGGTAACAATGGACGTTTATTTATGCGTCTTAAAGAACGCAGTAAGCGATCGCTCAATGCTGATCAAATCGTGCAGGAGCTTCGTCCAAAAATGGCGAAAGTTGCGGGTATCCGCGCTTTTCCCCAAAATCCACCCACAATCAGGATCGGCGCGCAACAATCCAAAGCACTGTATCAATACACTCTATCGGACACAAGTTTAGAGCAGCTTTACAAATACGCACCCGAATTAGAGAAAAAATTGCGATCATTTGATACATTGCAAGATGTAACCAGTGACTTGCAAATCAAAAACCCCCAAGTTAGTATCGACATTGATCGCGATCGCGCTTCAGCTTTAGGAGTGACCGCTAATCAAATCGAATCTGCTCTCTCTTACGCTTACGGAACCCGTCAAGTTTCGACAATTTATACCCCTGACAATCAATATTCGGTAATCATGGGTGTAAGCCCCGAATATCAAGCCGATTTAAAATCTCTGGATTTGCTATCAGTGCGATCAAGCAATGGACAATTAATTCGTCTTAGTACGGTGGCTAGCTTCAAACAAACCGTTGGCGCGCTATCCGTAAACCATACAGGACAGTTGCCTGCGGTAACAATTTCCTTTAATCTCAAACCAAGCATCTCTCTTAGTGATGTGGTCGGAACTATCGAACAATCGGCGCGCGAAATTTTACCTGCTTCTACTTCAGGCAAGTTTCAAGGTACAGCCCAAGCATTCCAAGACTCTGTGCAGGGGTTAGGGTGGTTGCTGCTAGCGGCAATTTTTGTAATTTATATAATTTTAGGGATTCTTTACGAAAGCTTTATCCATCCGATCACTATTCTTACCAGCTTACCCTCAGCAGGTTTTGGTGCATTACTCACGCTTCTGATCTTCCGCAGTGAACTGAATGTTTATGCTTTTGTCGGTATTATTCTCTTGGTTGGTATTGTTAAAAAGAACGGCATTATGATGGTAGACTTTGCGATCGCTGCTCGTAAAGAAGGTAGCACCGCTTATGATGCTATTTACGAAGCATGTTTAGTTCGCTTCCGTCCGATCATGATGACGACAATGGCCGCCTTAATGGGAACCTTACCGATCGCTCTCGGTTTTGGCGCAGGCGCAGAATCTCGCCGTGCTTTAGGCTTAGCCGTAGTCGGTGGATTAGTATTTTCACAGATGCTAACGCTCTATATCACACCTGTTTTTTATGTCTATATGGAAGCCATGCAAGAGCGCTGGAAAAATCGC
>JAYTWB010000458.1:0-5038 GCA_043743655.1 Cyanobacteriota bacterium
CTATCAACCAACCCAACATGACCATAAGTTCTATCTGCACCTTGAAAAGAGTTTCCCATGACTACCACATCCCCGCTTTGAGGATTGGAAACTTGTCGAAATCCAGTTTTTGGGAGAGAGTAGATCATGTCTTTGGCATTACCCATAGATTTGGTGATACCGAATACGTTTTTGACATAGCCAACGCATTGACAGAAGCTATCAGCATGAGAAGCCGAAGGCGAGGTTAGAAAAGCTGTGCTTGAAATCGCGATCGCTAGAGAACCAGTAATAAGCCGCTTAAACATAATTTGGTGAGTTGAAGATTAACTACATCACTAAGTTAACAAAAGTGTTTGATTTTGTATAGGATTATTAGATATTTCTTTTAGGAAACTTTCGTGTTTTTTGAAAGAAATATCTAGCAATTGCATTTTCAAAGACAAAGCTTTATGCTGCCAAAAGATTTTTTAATTACAAAATAACAACACCACTTCTCATGTCCAAATATCATCAATTTGTTGATTTTATCAATAAACTACTCGTGCTAAAAGGGTGGAAACCAATCGATCTATCTAAAGCTATGAAGGTGGATCAAGGGCAGATAACCAAACTGTTGAAATCTAAGACTGAGAAATGCGACCCCACGCTTAACACATTAGATAAACTTGCTAAAGCTCTTGACATTAGTGTCCATAAGCTAACCCCGTATTTTGTGCATAGTGAGGATGAAGACGAAACTCCTCCAGATGGAGAAACAGGTGAGCGTCCAGACTTTCCATCGGAAGAGTTTTTTGGACGCAGCAATGAAATAGCAGAACTAGTCGAATATTGCGATCGCAACAAACTAATCTTCATCACTGGGCTAGCAGGTATGGGCAAAAGCACTGTTGTTAAACACTTGCAACATCTCGTGTCTGACAAATTTGATGATGTTGTTCCTTTAAATTTGAATTTCAATCCTGCGATCGCATCCATCGACAATATCATAGCAATTCTAAAGCAAAAGAGATGCTTATTGATATTAGATAATCTCGATCTAGAAGATCAAGAGCATAGTCAAAACTATCACCATCTTCTGGAACAAATTGCGAAAACAGAACATAAAAGCTGCACGATCGTTACCTGCCGCACTTTGCCCGAAGGTTATCGCACTTGGGAGCCACGCCCTAAAATCATGGCTTTACCGGGACTCGCTGAGCCAGAATCTATAAAGCTTTTAGAAAATGGGGGATTGCCATCAGGTGCGAAAGTAGAACAAGTACAGGCTCTAATTCAGAAATATGGTGGTAATCCTTGGGGATTGAAGTTGGCAATGCAGGATATTGATGATCTCTATGATGGGGACTTAGCTGCTTATCTCGAACACAAGAGTATACTGGTAAAAGGGTTTCGAGATGAAATCGAAGGAATCTTAAAACGTTTATCTCTTTTGGAATTAGAGGTTTTGTATTGGTTAGCTTTACAAAAAGAACCACTTCATCTCAATGACATTCGGACAGCATTCCCTGATCTCTATAAATTTTCACTTGATGGCAACGACATCCGCGATGCAGTTCTAGAACTATACCGCCGATCGCTCTTAGAAAAATATAACGGGCATTTTTCGCTTGTACCCGCGATCCAAGATTTTGTAGGGATTAGATTGTTAAAAGAAATTCGTCATGAAATTGAGGCTATAAATAGTAACAACTTTGAGCATCTAGTCTGGTTACAAAAACTACAACTCAAAGATGAGCAGATCAAACTGCGCGATCGCCTCACTCGCTCTTTCTCAAAGCAAGAATTATCGGAAGCTTCTAGTCAAGTTGAATGTATATCTCGAGAAAGTAAAAAAGATAAGATTGGCTATATATTAGAAAATCTAAGATATTTATCATTAGAATATATTAACTAACCGAAAGCCTAAATAACAAGCATAGTTATTGCGATAAAATCATTAGCGTAAGTCAAAATTTTGTCGCACGTTAACTATGACCGCAAATATCACCACACCCAAATTTTCTCCAGCCGAAATCAAGTCTGAGGGCTTGACGCTCGATGAATATCAGATGATTTGCGATCGCCTAAATCGTGAACCAAACAAAGCCGAACTAGGGATGTTTGGCGTGATGTGGTCAGAGCATTGCTGTTACAAAAATTCGCGTCCCTTGCTGAAGCAATTTCCGACCACAGGCGATCGCGTCCTCGTTGGACCTGGAGAAAATGCAGGTGTCATCAGGATCACTGATGATATTTCAATTAGTTTTAAAATCGAGAGTCATAATCGTCCCTCGGCAGTCGAGCCATACCAAGGTGCAGCGACAGGTGTGGGCGGAATTTTGCGGGATATTTTTACGATGGGAGCGCGTCCTGTCGCTATTCTCAACTCATTGAGGTTTGGTGAGCTTTCTGATCCTTGGGTTCGTAGTCGCGTCAATGGCATTGTCAATGGTATTGCAGGCTATGGCAACTGTATCGGTGTTCCCACGATTGGCGGTGAAGTTTATTTTGACAAAGCTTACAATCGCAATCCGCTAGTCAATGCGATGGCGATCGGGATTATGGAAACTAAGGAAATTGTCAAATCTGGTGCATCTGGAATTGGGAATCCTGTGATCTATGTTGGTTCTACTACAGGTCGCGATGGCATGAAGGGAGCAAGTTTTGCTAGTGCTGAGATTTCCGATAAATCGGAACAGAGTCGTTCGGCAGTACAAGTCGGTGATCCCTTCCTTGAGAAAGCATTAGTGGAAGCTTGTTTGGAAGCCTTCAAAACTGGGGCAGTTGTGGCGGCGCAGGACATGGGCGCGGCAGGTTTAACCTGTTCTACTTCCGAGATGGCTGCCAAAGGTGGCGTGGGTGTAGTTCTTGACTTAGACAAGATTCCTGCGCGCGAAACAGGCATGACTCCCTATGAATATCTACTTTCAGAATCTCAAGAGAGAATGCTGTTTGTGGCGCATAAGGGCAGGGAACAAGAGCTAATTGATATTTTTGAACGTTGGGGACTTCATGCAGTTGTGGCTGGAGAGATTTTAGAAGAACCAATTGTGCGGATACTCTGGCATGGTGAAGTGGCGGCGGAGATTCCTGCGACGGCGCTGGCTGACAATACGCCGATTTATCATCGTCAACTCGCGGATACGCCTGACTATGCTAAGCAGGCTTGGGCTTGGGATGAAAAATCGGCGATCGCTTCTTTCCCGACCATCACTCCCAATGCGGCGCTATTGCAATTACTCGACACTCCTGCGATCGCCTCCAAAGCATGGGTCTACCGACAATACGATCACCAAGTTCAGAATAATACAGTCATCTTCCCTGGAGGAGCCGATGCGGCGGTGATTCGTCTACGCAGTCAAGGCTTTGGTATTGGAGATTTAGATGCCGCGCAATGTCAAATGGATTCGCTAGTTGGGGTCGCTGCCACTGTTGATTGCAATGCCCGTTATGTCTATCTCGATCCTTATGAAGGTGCAAAACTTGCCGTTGCTGAAGCAGCGCGAAACTTGTCATGCGTTGGTTCGGAGCCTCTCTCTGTCACCGACAACTTGAATTTTGGCAGTCCTGAAAATGCGATCGGTTATTGGCAGTTATACGAAGCTTGTCGCGGTATTGCTGATGCCTGTCGCGAGTTAAAAACGCCTGTGACTGGCGGTAATGTCTCGCTCTATAACGAAACTATTGATGCTGAAGGGAACTCTCAACCGATTTATCCCACCCCTGTAATCGGGATGGTCGGCTTAGTGGAAGATGTCACTAAGGTTGTTGGTCAAGGTTGGCAGTCTGTCGGCGATGCGGTTTATCTAGTCGGTAACGATCGCGCAAGTCTGGCTGGTTCAGAATATCTCGCCTCGGTAATTGGTGAAGTGACTGGTCGCCCACAGCCTGTAGATTTCGGGCTAGAGCGTAAAGTGCAACTCGCTTGTCGTCAAGGAATTGCTCAAGGTTTAGTCCAATCTGCCCATGATTGTTCTGAAGGTGGGCTTGCCGTTGCGATCGCGGAATCTTGTATATCAGGGAAACTCACGGCACAGATTCAGTTAGCCAATTCTGAAGAATATAATTCTACGCAACTTCTATTTGGTGAAGGCGCAAGTCGAATTGTTGTATCGGTAAAAGATAGCGATCGCCATAAATGGGAAGCTGATCTGATCAGTCAATTGGGTGATAGTTGGCAACATATTGGCACAGTGAGCGATGAGAAGTATGATCTGGAGATTATGGTTGGAGATGAAAAGGCGATCGCATTATCGCTTTCTCAAATCACTAAAAACTTTAATGAAGC
Source organism: Cyanobacteriota bacterium (assembly GCA_043743655.1). GTDB lineage: Bacteria > Cyanobacteriota > Cyanobacteriia > Pseudanabaenales > Pseudanabaenaceae > Pseudanabaena. Next base: position 4,250 of record JAYTWB010000458.1, read on the forward strand.
GATTCCAAAGCGGATGGGACATACTTTGTAAAAATATGAAAGGTAGAAGCATGCAAGGTTTCACATCAAACCCAAAGGACGATATTCAGCATGTAATTGAGCATTGAGGATGACTGCCGTAATGATCTCCATGCTGTATTGCATCATCGTGGCGATCGCATCATCAAAATGATCAGGCTGAGAATGTGTCAGTGTGACAATCCCGATCACATCGATGCCATAGACTAAAGGCATTGCCATCGCCGAACGAACTTGATCGGGTTGATCAGGAAACTGCATCCAGCGATCATCAGTGATCGCGTCATGGATGATGCCAATTTGGCGATGCCGCAATGTCCACCCTGCTAAACCATCATCTAAAACCTGAGAAATAACTGAGTCCTTAAGATCGCGAGTTACAGGACCGCGGGCAAGAATACTCTCCATGATCACCCCATTATCATCGATCAAGAAAATACTTCCCTGTTCCGAGTCAGTATATTTAATCAGGGTTTCTAATGTGTTTTTGAGCGTAGTTTTCAGAATCAGGCTGCCGCTTACAGACTGAGCATAAGAAATTGAATTTTTGAGTAAGGTTGTTTGTAACTGAATCGCCGATTGAGCCGCAATTAGCAACATCCGATCTTCCAAGTTTTCTTGAGAAGGAATCACATTTAAACGATTATGGACTGATTGTTTTTGTGAATTGATCGTTTTTGGGTTCATGCGAGATTACGCTTTGCTGCTTCAACAAATTGCCAATTTAGTACTTATATGATATATATCTTACCCTAAATCCCCCTCTAAAAC
>JAYTWB010000459.1:0-3984 GCA_043743655.1 Cyanobacteriota bacterium
CTCTCTGAGATGATGCTAAGAAAGAAATATAGTGCTAACTTCCATCTATCGAATCACCATAAGTTTAGAAAAAGATTGCAAAGCAATCTTTTTCTAAACTTATGGTTTTTGGTTTGAGAATGAGACTTTGTAAAACGGCTTAACGGCTTATCAACTCAGGAAAAGTTAAGGATGGATACTTGGGAAAGCTTCCGCATGGCGGGCAAAACCCTCGCCGCTAATCGATTGCGTAGTACATTAACGATGCTGGGTATCATCATTGGTAATGCCTCAGTGATTTTGATGGTCGGGGTCGGACAGGGCGCACAAAAATATGCTTCACAGCAGTTTCAGTCACTCGGCACTGATGTCATTTTTGTGATCACAGGTACTGATAATGCTCGCCGTAATGTAATTGCGCCGCCAAATCGATTAGTGCTTGCTGATGCCGAAGCGATCGCAACTCAAGTCCCTACAGTTCGCAGTGTCGCCCCGCAGATTAATGGCTCAGAATTAGCGATCGCTGGCAACAACACTAAACGCGCCACGCTGATTGGTACGACTGATAGTTATGCGATCGTCCGCAATGCTGAAGTTGGCTCAGGTAGATTTTTTAATGACGAAGATATCAAACGCAATGCGCGGGTGATCACATTAGGAGCCGCGATCGCCAAAGACTTATTTCCACAAGGAACAGCAATCGGGCAAACAGTGCGAATGCGTGGCACAAGTTATGAAGTAATCGGAATCATGTCTGAGAAAGGGGCTTTTCTTGGCACAAACCAAGATGACACGATCTTTTTGCCAATCACCACGATGACCAGCCGACTGACAGGCAAAACCTCACCCTATGGCGTGGCTGTTGCGGTGATCAATGTCTCAGCAACCAGTAATGACAATGTAAGTGCGGCTCAATTCCAAATTTCTAATCTGCTGCGATTACGTCATCGCACTTCTGATGTCAATGCTGATGATACATTCACAGTTCGTACGCAACAGGATGCGCTGGAAATTGTTGGGAATATTACAGGTGCATTAACGATTTTGCTGGCGGCGATCGCAGGGATATCCCTATTTGTCGGCGGAATTGTCATCATGAATATCATGCTGGTATCTGTTACTGAGCGCACTCAAGAAATCGGACTTCGCAAAGCGATCGGTGCATCACCCAGCGATATTTTGACTCAATTCACGATTGAGGCGGTGATTTTGTCGTTACTCGGTGGCGCGATCGGCACGGCGATCGGCATTGGTGGCATATTCCTGATTGCCGCTGTTTCTCCATTACAAGCAGGTGTATCGATCGGGGCAATTTGTCTTTCGGTTGGTGTATCTGGCGGTATTGGTTTGTTTTTTGGGATTTTCCCAGCAAGACAAGCTGCACAACTTGACCCAATTGTGGCGCTAAGAAGTATTTAAGGAGTATTTAATTTAAGGAGTATTTACATGTTAACCACCAACGCGATCGCCCCAAGCATTCAAGCACCAGACTCAAAACGCGAAATTGTCCGTCTTAATGATGTCTGCAAGTATTACGGTCAAGCTGACACCCTCGTCAAAGCTTTAGATGATGTTAGTTTTGTCATTAAAGAAGGTGAATATTGTGCGATTATGGGCGCATCTGGGTCGGGTAAATCCACCTGCATGAACATCATCGGCTGTCTCGATAGCAGCACTTCAGGGCAATACTTTCTAGATGAACAAGATGTCTCACATATGCAAGAAAGCGATTTGGCTGGAGTTCGCAATCTCAAAATCGGCTTTGTCTTTCAGCAATATCATCTCCTAGCCCAGCTCTCAGCGCTGGAGAATGTAATGCTGCCGATGGCTTATGCTAATGTGCGCCCAAAAGAACAAAAAGAACGAGCTGCGATCGCTCTTGAACGAGTAGCGATGGGGCATCGGTTAAATAATCGTCCCAATCAAATGTCTGGTGGACAACAGCAAAGAGTGGCAATCGCCAGAGCGATCGTTAACAACCCTGTGATGTTGCTAGCAGATGAACCGACAGGTGCGCTCGATTCGCATACTACCTCTGAGGTGATGGAGTTATTTGGCGAATTGAATGCTAGTGGCATCACGGTGATCATGGTGACTCACGAGGCTGATGTGGCTAGAAATACACAGCGAATTATCTTGTTCCGTGATGGGCAAATTCTTCGCGATCGGTTATCCCCTAACGAGCTTAATCATGTAATTTAGAGAAGTGCCGCTCTCTACGCGGTACTTCTCTAAATTACTTCTGTTCATAGTCTGGGGCATAAGCCTGTAGTAGATTACTAAGCTGTGAAAGTACAGAATCTTTATTAATCGAGCCAAAGCTAGAGCGATCGGGGAAGAACTCAGGACGATCAATATTGCGATCGATCGCTTCTTTAACTTGCTGTGCGATTAAATGTTGCAGATCGGCGATCGCCCTGTCTCTTTGATAACTTGCACCTTGCTCAGTGGTTGCATACAGCGGTGGCAAACGATTAAGAGCGTAAGCTGCAATATCCCCTAAATCCAAAACTTTGTTACTGTTAGCTTCGATTTCGGCAACCCTTGCCACAGCCTCACTAAGTACCAATTCTTCCATTACATTAATAAATTGCTTGCGTGGTACGGCTACCACCTCTCCTGTGAGCAAAGCACCCATCAGCCGATCAAGCGCCATATACTCTTCAACAGAGAGTTCAAAGGCACTATCACAAATCCGCCCCACTTCAGATTCCATTGCAGGAGTTAGATAACCATCCTGCAAAGCTTGTTCGACAATTGACTCAATGCTGGTTTTTTGTAGCTTTTCCACTGTCATCTCTTTAATAACGCATTAATAATGCAACACTAAGGCACTTCAATAGGAATGATCGTGTACTCAGGTAAAGACATTTGAAAATGATCTTTTTGACTGAGCATAATCACCAGTCTTGCGACAGACTGAGGCTTGACCGCCAAATCGCTCCAGGGTACAGCAATCTCTAAACATTGCTCAAGCCCTATTTTTGTATATGTGGCGATAGTTTGCCAACCAAATTGTTCTGTGGATTCTTGGAGATTGACTGATTTATCGGCAAAATCGATCGCTAAATGATGGCGAAACAAATAATTTAGCGGTGATACATCAGGCATATCCAGAAGTTTGACAGGACTGTTGGGATGAATCCGACTCGGATAAAACCACAACAAATGTAGCTTACTTTGAGCAATGTTTTCTAGATTACTAAATTCTAGGCGTAAGTAGCAATAAAAATGATCGTATCCATACCATAAACGCTTAACAGGTGCATTTTGATGCATGGCTCCACGCGCGCCACTAATTTCGATTTTGCCAGCTCCTTGCCAATCATCATTCTCAAATCTGCCATTGATAATTGGATTGATTAAGCTAGTTGGGCGATCGCTAGTTGAGACATCATGTGGCTCAAGGGGATAGAGCAAAGCATGGGGTACTGGCTCATTCAGGGCGCGATAGATCACTTGCAAATGTTCGCGAAATAGGCGATCAAACATCGCATCATCGTTAGAGCTATGCCCTTCTCCAAACCACCAGAACCAATCTGAGCCTTCAGCTGCCATCAGGCTTTCCCATGCTTCAGGATTATTATCTGGCGTGGCTTCAGCGTGATTAGCTAAAACTTGTCTTGCCTCAGCAAGTAATTCCCAAGCCGTATTTTTAACAGGATCGCCGATCCAAGTCGTGAAGCTAGAATCGATCCATGAACCACTATGCAGTTGATGCGGTGGAATTTTTTCAATTGGTGGGAATTTCTCTAAGTATTCGGTTGCAGTGACTAGCTTCAGATTTTCATTTTCGGAAAGATTTTTGTAAAGAGTTTGCAAAAATGGATTGCCATCTTGAGGATAAAATTCCCAGCAATTTTCGCCGTCAAGAGCGATCGTCACCAGCCAGGGCTGACTGTCAGGATGTTCAGCTAAATATTCATTTTGCTGTTTTTGAATGGTCATCAAGCGATCGCATAGATCATCACTGGCAGCCTGAGGCAAGAGCGCGCCATAGCTAAA
>JAYTWB010000460.1:0-2505 GCA_043743655.1 Cyanobacteriota bacterium
GGAAACTTACCTGAAACTCTCCGCTGAAGTGACGAGTCGTCGTAAGACTGATGATTTTTACGGTGCGTTGGCAAAGTACGATTCCGGTGAAATGATTACAGAAGGTCCAGCAGGCTGTGATTCTGATAAATGTCTGTTTGCTGCAGAAAGCAAATAAGACTAAAACTAGGTGATTAAAAGAAAGTGGGTGGTCGAAGTTCGATCGCCCACTTTCTCAAAATAAAGACTTTTCACTCAAAACCAGGCTGGGATTTACTGCGATGTCTAATATTGTTCCATCATCAGACGGTTCTGGGTTTTCCAAAAGTGAGTTGGCGCTGATTAAGAATGGGCAATGGTTGCCTGAGCTATCGCATTTTATCCCTGTCACTTCGCCGCGAAATCTTGATGACAACTTAAATCATGCCCGTGATGAAGGTGAAAAAATCGATCTGTTGATCCATACAGCGTTAAATCCCCATGCGCCTGCGTTGGTGGGCTTGGGTGAGTTTTTGAATAGTCGAGATGTGACGATTTTGGCGGCGACTTTGCGGGGTTTTGCGAGCATTGGCGAAACTTTGAAGGAGCAAAATCTCGATCCTGATTATCGGCATCATTTGGAGCAGATACGGTATGTGTTAACGGTTAATCTCGATCTCAATGATGATGATCCGAGTGTGCATCTTTTTAAGCGGCTTTGTCATGATGCGGAGTCTGGTGGATCGGAGATGGTGCGCTGGGCGGCGGCTCATGCGTTACAGGAGCTTGACTATCCGCTAAATTTGCGGCGGCAGTTGTTGTCTAGACCTCCTGCGGAGATTGTGGCGGAAATTTGGTCAAGGTATGAGTCGCGTTTGGCTGATGGCAGAAGAGAAAATGATCAGTCTAAAGTTTTAGAGGACATAAAATTTGGAATTTATGGCGATACTAAGAAACTTTTTGCTAGGTCTCGTAGTGAATATTCTCTAAATATTGTACGTCAAGTATTGCGTAAGTCAGGTATGCGAGGAATTCGTTTAGCGATCGAGTACGGTGATAGATCTACTCTAGTAGAGATGGTTAATTTTGCGGGTGAAATTTTCAACCAAATTGCACCGAATAGTCAAGACAAGCGTTACAAGGATAATTCAACTCGTCAGAAATTAGCTAATTTACTACTTCCTTTCCTCAATATCAGCGATCTTGATCTAAGAAATAAGTTCGCCGAAAAACTGAACGATAAGCGTAATCAATATGCTGTTAGCGATCGCCTTATCGATCAGAAAGATCGTTCTAAGGTCGCTGTAATTGATACAGATTGGGATCGCGCTGTTGCTTTAGGAGATACAGCTATAGCTGTTTTATGTGAAGCTGTAGAAGGTACGTTGAGAATAGAAAAAGCTGAAAACTCAAATACAAACTGTCAGATCGAATCCGCTAGTTCGATTAATAGAATTTTGACAGATGTTTCTCGAAAAGCTGTTGTTTTAGCGCAATATTTGCAGCACGATAATAATAGTGTGAGACAATCAGTTGCTAATTTATTAGAGCCACATCAAAGTTATTTAGATTCTCAATCTGCTCAAATTATTCGTGCTTTGCTTTTTGAATTGGACTTGCCACACGAGTCTAACATCTCTTTCAATGATACTGACTTAGATAAGTCAAGCGTAGAGAGTTATATAAAACTAGCTAGGACAAACAAACAATCTATTCAAGAAGTTTTCGCGAATGCTATTTCTGCTTGTGACAATGAATCTATCAGAACAAGAGAATTTATTACCAAACAGAAAAGAGAGTATTTAGAGAGAATAGAAGAATATTTAAATGATCTAAATATTTGGCTAAAGAATTATGCGGATAATCTACAAGCAAAAGCAAAAGCGAGACAAGACGGACTAGAAAGAGTAGCATTGTGTATAAAACTTACGGAGAATAAATCACTCAAACTATACAAAATTAAAGAATTAGATCAAAGTATTAAACTTAATCGAGAACAGATAGAAAAGTACCAGATAGAGTATCAAGAATTATCTACTAAAGCCAATAGAGACCAAGGAGAAAATTTTAATTCTCTTCTTTTCAGTATTTTCGTATTACCTATAGTTCTAGCTTTTCCTGTTAGTCTTCTACAGTTTATCTGTTGGTCGATATTTGTGGTTGGAACAGGAATTATGTCATGGGAGGTTGTGGGTGGCACAACATTTTCCATGTACATTGCACTATGGATACTGTGTATAGTGTTCGCAATAGGTACAATTATTTCCACTCAATCGGCAAGAACAGACCGAAAAATTCTTGAAGTGCGTAGGAATGAAGTTTCTAGTCAACTTAGTTCTTTGGAGAATCAAAGAAATGAACTTAAAAGAGAGCTAAGTACGATCGAAAATAGGATGAGGGAAAATAAATGTTCTTAGCCTTTAATGCTTGATTAAATAACCTTTTGCAGACTCGGAATACTTGTCAATCTAATCATCTACATCAATCAAATGCCTTCTTTGCTCGCATTTCATCTCACCCATCAACCTAACCCCAAATCTATCAGGG
>JAYTWB010000461.1:0-3917 GCA_043743655.1 Cyanobacteriota bacterium
ACTTATTAAAACTAATATTTAAAATAAATTAAATTAAGGGAGAAACCGATATGCGGGATGCCATCAGTAGTCTGATCGGTGCTTATGATGCAACTGGTAAATACTTCGATCGCGATGCCATGGATACTCTCAAGTCCTACTTCGCCACAGGTAGCGCACGTTTAGCCGCGTCCTCGACAATCACGGCTAATGCCGCCTCGATTGTGCGTAAGTCTGGCACACAACTATTTGAAGAAGTCCCTGATCTAATCCGCCCAGGCGGTAATGCTTATACAACTCGTCGTTTTGCGGCTTGCTTGCGTGACATGGACTATTATTTACGCTATGCCTCCTACGCTCTAGTTGCTGGTAATAATGATGTCCTAGACGAAAGAGTATTGCAAGGTTTACGCGAGACTTATAACTCTTTAGGCGTACCGATTGGTCCAACGGTGCAAGGCATCCAGATCATGAAGCAAGCAGTCATGGACTTAGTGGGCGACAGTGCGGACTGGTTAGCCGCCCCCTTCGACTATATGTGTCGCGAACTTAGCGAAAAGAATATCTAAAAAACAAAGGGGTGCTTTACACCCCTTTGTTTTTGGTATTCAAAATGATTTAAGATTGTCAAATAAGCTCGGTTTCGTCTAGGAGAGATTTTAAATATGGCTTTAGTACCTATGCGCTTGCTGCTCGATCATGCAGCTGAAAACGGATATGGCATCCCGGCTTTTAATGTTAACAACATGGAGCAAATCCAGTCGATCATGCAGGCTGCTAATGAAACAAATAGCCCTGTGATTTTACAAGCTTCTCGTGGCGCGCGCAATTATGCAGGCGAAAATTTCCTACGCCACTTAATTTTAGCTGCCGCTGAAACATATCCCCATCTACCGATCGTGATGCACCAAGATCACGGCAATGCCCCTTCAACTTGTTTCTCGGCAATCCAAAATGGCTTTACCAGCGTCATGATGGATGGCTCCTTAGAAGCTGATGCCAAGACCCCTGCTAGCTACGAATACAACGTGGAAGTTACTTCTAAAGTTGTTGAGGTTGCTCATGCTTTCGGCGCAAGTGTTGAAGGTGAACTAGGTTGTTTGGGTTCACTCGAAACTGGGAAGGGTGAAGCTGAAGATGGACATGGTTTTGAAGGTGCGTTAGATCATTCGCAGCTTTTGACTGATCCTGATGAAGCGGCTGACTTTGTAGAACGCACTCAGGTTGATGCACTTGCAGTGGCGATCGGCACTAGCCACGGTGCTTATAAGTTTACTCGCAAGCCTACTGGCGAAATTCTTGCCATCAGCCGTATCGAAGAAATTCATCGCCGCTTGCCTAATACTCACCTTGTCATGCATGGTTCTTCTTCAGTTCCTGAAGATTTGCTCGCCTTGATCAATGAGTATGGTGGCGCTATTCCTGAAACTTATGGCGTACCTGTTGAAGAAATTCAAAAGGGGATTAAGTGTGGGGTGCGTAAAGTGAACATTGACACTGACTGCCGTTTAGCCATCACCGCAGCAGTTCGCGAAGCTTTGTTCAAGAATCCTAAAGAGTTCGATCCTCGCCACTTCTTGAAGCCATCGATCAAGTACATGCAAAAAGTATGTGCTGATCGCTATACTCAGTTTGATGCAGCTGGTCAAGCTAGCAAGATCAAGCAAGTTAGTATTTATGACTTTGTGCCTAAATATGCTAAGGGCGAATTGAAACAAGTTAGCCGTCAAGTTGCTAAAGTTTAGAATCTAATTGATTAACTAAAATTGATTAACTAAAAAATAAGGAGCGCACTTGCGCTCCTTATTTTTTGACTTTGTTTTTTTGATAAGATTGCCATAGCTTATGTATCTTTTGTTTTTGAGTTAAATTCTGAGTTAAATAAAGTGAATCTAGCCAAAAAGCCCAAACTTCTAGTAGTTGATGATGAGCAAGATAATCTTGATTTGCTATATCGTACCTTTCGCCGAGAATTTATTGTTTTTCGTGCTGATGGCGGTAGTCAGGCATTAGAAATTCTTGCTAGAGAAGGGGAGATGGCGGCGATTATTTCTGACCAGCGGATGCCTGAGATGAAAGGAACAGAGTTTCTGAGTCGGACTGTCTTAGATTTTCCTGATACGATGCGAATTGTATTGACTGGATACACGGATATTAATGATCTAATTGAGGCGATAAACTCAGGACAGGTTCACAAATATATCACTAAGCCATGGGAGCCTAACCAACTTAAGTCAATTGTGGCTCAGGCAACTCAAAGCTATGACTTGCTGAAGCAGCGTTCGGATGAGTTGATAAAATCTCAGTCTCAAAATGCTCTGCTAGCGGCGATTATGGTGATTGCGCGCGAATCTAGTCAGCAATATGACTGTATATTACCCTTAGCAAATTTATTTTGGCAAAATTTTGATGCAGATGCCGTAATTTTGCAGTTAGTTGAAGATGGCTCTTTAACTGATATCCAAGCTCTATGTGGCAATTCTATTTGGGATTTGGCGACCGACCCTCTAGTCCAGTTGGCGATCGCATCGGTTAAATCACAAGTTTCTATTAACGGCGGTCAGACTAATTTAGCGATCGCAATTACTTTTCGCGAAAAGGTTCTCGGTATATTGTCGATGCGGATAGCTAATGCACTAAGTAATGGCGATATTGCGGCGATTCAGCAAGGTGCTGATGCGATGGCGATCACGCTTACTATTTGTCACTATGGCGGCAGCTAAGTAAATGAATCAAGTTATTACTCAATCCAAAGACTGGGCATGGAAATTTTGGCAAGTAGTGCCGATTTATCCTTATGGTCAGAGGCGGACACTTCGGAATGAAGTCGTCAAAGATGCGATCTGGACATTTGATCAGATACAGGGAATTTTTTATGTAGTTGTGCCGATCAGGATGACAGTGGTGAAGCTAGATACAGGCGGACTGCTGGTATATGCACCTGTCGCGCCGACTCCAGAATGTATCCGTCTGGTTAATGAGCTTGTGGCTAAATATGGGGAGGTGAAGTACATCATTTTGCCAACTGTGTCAGGGATCGAGCATAAAGTCTTTGTGGGTCCATTTGCGCGATGTTTCCCCAAAGCTGAAGTATATGTCTCGCCGCATCAATGGAGTTTCCCTTTTAAACTGCCTCTAAGTTGGTTAGGGTTGCCTTGGGGACGCACTTATATTTTGCCTGAAGATATTACGCAGACTCCTTTTGCGGATCAATTTAATTATGCGATTCTAGGTTCTATCAATCTTGGCTTGGGTCAATTTGCAGAAGTGGCTTTTTTTGATAAGCGATCGCAGACTTTATTGGTGACGGATATCATCGTGGCGATTCCTGAGAAACCACCTGAAATTTTGCAACTCGATCCCTATCCATTGCTATTTCATGCTAGAGATAGTGCGACTGAGCCAATCGCTGACACTGAAGCTAATCGAATTAGAGGCTGGCAACGCACTTCGCTCTTTTTATTCTATTTCCGCCCCCAAGTATTAGAAGCTGTTCCTTTTATTCAGGCTTTGCGAGATATTGCGAATGCACCTGAGCGATCGCGCAAAGCTTTTTGGGGTTTATTTCCTTTTAAATGGAGAGAAGATTGGTATCAATCTTTTCAGGCTTTGCGCGGCAATGGTCGGATTTTTGTTGCGCCAATCCTGCAAACTCTGATTCTCAATCGTGATCCGCAAGCGGCGATCGCTTGGGCTGATAAGGTGGCTAATTGGGATTTTGTGCGGATTATTCCTTGCCATTTTGATAATGCGATCGCGGCGACACCACTTGAGTTTCGGCAAGCATTTAGCTTTTTAGAAAAAGATTCTCAATTTAAAACTTCCACAAACCTTCCTGAAGAGGATTTTGTGGTTCTTAAACAGATAAATAATATTTTGCAAGGCAATCGGATTATCTTGTCAGCGAAAGAAAAAATATAGTATTTTCCAGTCTCGTG
>JAYTWB010000462.1:0-4097 GCA_043743655.1 Cyanobacteriota bacterium
GCTGCAATGCTTCGTATATCGCCAATCCTGTGGTCAATGTCTACCATCCTCAAACTTATTATTCAAAGAAACCGCACTCTAAAAAATGGTTGTCTAAAAAACGGTTTCCAAAAGCGCGGTTTCTTTAAATAAAATTAACGCCCCTGAGCGAGAGCCGCCTCAGCACGATCAAGTTCTTGTAAGAGGCGATCGCGTGTCTTGGTAGGGACAGCCCGCTTCATCGAGCCATTGTAATATCCCGCCAAAGTATTTAAGGCTGTAGACATGGTTGTATAGGAGTACAAACCACTCTTTTCGCGGTCGGCTCGATAACGCGACACATAGGCATTAATCCGATATCTGGCTGATGTCTTCACGGTCATCCGATTTTCAGCATCATCAGCCAGATTTATGGCTTCACGCATGTTTTTGATCGTATCCGTCGTGTCGGCAATGTAGTCACCTGTCAAACCAGCATTTACCAAAGCTTGAACTTCCTTTGTCGTCAATGCATCATTTTTTTTGGTAAATAGAGCCGCATTTGCTTCTGGTACAAAGCCACCAATCACCACCAGCATCACTAGCGATATCGACATGATTGAAGCGATCGCTGAACGAAACAAGCTCGCCAAAGAAAACTTAGGCGAGGCTTTGAATGAACCTTTAAATAAAGACTCGTATTTTGTCTTCATATCTATAAAACTTATAAAATTATACTTTTGTTGCCATTCTAATCTTATGGCTTTTCGGGCAACCTACCCCAAGATTCACGCAGTATCCACAGGAGGGGATCATTATGTTATGAACCCGTGACATAATGATCCCCTATCTAAATTGCCAATGCGATCGCCACAACAATGACAGGTATTTGGTTTTGGCAAAGTATTTGCGTCTAAAAAGCGCAATAACCCAGCCTGAGCTAATACAAGATATATATTTCAGACATTGATCATCATCAAAAATTTGGCAGAATGTACGCAAGTACAGACTAAATTCTTCAGTTCAAAGTGACTGGAGTAGATATCATTACCAGCAGTTGGAGGTTAATTGTATGGCGAGGGAACGTCCTCCCCTAGAAGAAATGACCTTGCGTCAACTTCGCAAAGTAGCAGCCGAACTAGAAATTTCTCGCTATAGTCGAATGCGAAAATCTCAGCTACTGTCTGACATCCAAACCATTCTTATGGCACAAGAATCAGCCTCGACCCAAGTAGATCGTAGTAACTCGGAGACACAAGAAATCGTGGAAGCATCAAAGTTTGATTTGGGTAGTGAAGAAACAGAAGAAAATCTAAAACCAATTACTGCGATCGATAAGAGTATCGGCGATCTGCCAAATGGTTATGGTGAGAGTCGCATCGTTTTATTGCCGCGTGATCCTCAATGGGCTTATGTTTATTTGGATGTACCACATTCTCAAAAAGAAGAAGCGAGGAGTCAAGGTGGACAACAGTTGGCTTTGCGTTTGTATGATGCTACTGGTATTAATCTGGAGTACCAAACTCCAAATAATTTGCAGGAGTATAACAGCGATGAACTGGCGCGTGAATGGTATCTGCCGATCCCAATCAGCGATCGCGACTATGTAGCTGAGCTAGGTTATCGGTGTGCTGATGGGCGTTGGTTAGTATTGACCCGTTCTAAAGTTGTGCATATCCCACCTGTTTTCCCATCAGAATGGGTCGAAGACAACTTCATCACTGTGCCTTGGGATCAAACTCTCAAAGGTCAAACCTTCTTTAGGCTTGTTCCTCCTAGCCAGAAACTATCAGAACCAGAAACGCAATCACCCACTAGCTATAACCATAACAACTATAGCGACAAGAGCTACAGCACCAAAAACTCCTACGATGAGATTTTTAACGTCGCTCGTGAATCTGAAGCGCAGAGAATCTCTGGTTCCCTGTACGGCTCCATGCAGCATGAATCAGGAATTACGGCTTCTGAGTCACTTAGTTCCTATATTTTCCCATCAGGCGCAGGGATGATGACAGGTGCGGCAGGCTCACTAAGTGCTAGTGGGATTAACTACTCTGGCATTGGCTTGATGTCCAGCTACAGTTTTTTCTCTAGCGAAGCGCCATCTCGTCCTCGTCAGTTTTGGTTGGTTGCCGATGCCGAGTTGATCGTTTATGGTGCAACTGAGCCTGATGCATCCGTTACGATTGGTGGTCGCCCCATCAAGCTCAATGCTGATGGTACATTCCGTTTTCATACTTCTTTCCAAGATGGCATTCAGGATTATCCGATTTTTGCGGTAGCGGCTGACGGTGAGCAAAATCGGGCGATTCACATGAAGTTCGATCGCCAAACTCTTGAGCGCCGAACTAATACTAAGGAAGAAGCCATCCCTGAATGGGTTAGCTAAAAGCCCATAAAAAAAGAGGAGGCGCTTTGCGCCTCCTCTTTTTTTATAGGCTTAATCCCTAGAGATCGCCTTTCCATATATGCCCTGCGGTGTATCTTAGGCTACTCTGATACAAAGCCGTCCTAGAAGGACGGGATTTTAAACCCAATTTTCCGATAAGTAATGCCTAAAAACTATAAAATTACGCTTCTGCCTGGGGACGGAATTGGTCCTGAGATTATGAAAGTTGCGGTGGCGATGCTTCAAGCAATCGCTCCCAAATTTGAGGTTACATTTGCTTTCGAGACAGCTCTAGTCGGTGGCGCGGCGATCGATGCCACAGGACATCCTCTGCCTGATGAGACTTTGCGAGTTTGCCAGAGCAGTGATGCAGTTCTGCTCGCCGCAGTGGGTGGTGAAAAATGGGACACCATGCCAGCGTCTCTGCGTCCCGAACAAGCTCTACTAGGCTTGCGTGCGGGGATGGGACTGTTTGCGAATCTGCGTCCTGCTCAGATTTTGCCACAATTGATTGATGCATCAACCCTAAAACGTGAAGTTGTGGAAGGGGTGGATATTCTGGTAGTGCGCGAACTCACGGGCGGTATTTACTTTGGTAAGCCCAAAGGAATTGTCACAGACGAGAATGGCGTGCGCCGTGGTTTTAATACGATGGTTTATACTGAGCCTGAAATTGATCGCATTGCTAGAGTTGGCTTTGAGGCGGCTCAAAAACGTGGCGGTTCGCTCTGCTCCGTTGACAAGTCAAATGTATTGGAGGTGTCACAACTATGGCGCGATCGCGTGACTAACATTGCGCGCGAATATCCTGCGGTGAAGCTATCACATATGTATGTCGATAATGCTGCCATGCAGATCATTCGCAATCCTAGACAGTTTGATGTAATTTTGACGAGCAATCTATTTGGCGATATTCTCTCTGATGCAGCAGCGATGCTGACGGGTAGCATTGGCATGTTGCCATCGGCGAGTCTTGGTGCGGCGGGTAAACCTGGCATATTTGAGCCTGTTCATGGTTCGGCTCCTGACATTGCGGGTCAAGATTTGGCTAATCCATTAGCTCAAGTTCTCAGTGCGGCGATGATGTTGCGCTATGCCTTTAATGAGTCTGCTGCCGCTGATGCGATCGAGCAAGCTGTGAATCAAGTGCTTGATTCTGGCAAACGGACGGGTGACATCATGGCAGATGGTTGCGAGAGATTGGGCTGTATCGCCATGGGCGAAGCGCTGCTAGCAGCGATATAGAAGCAAAGCGCACAAAGTAAAGTGCGCTTTGCTTTTAAGTAATTTGGATTGGTAATAGCAAACTTGACTCGATCTCATTTCTGACCGACTGATGCACATAGCAATCACTTTTGAGGCATTCGACTAAGAGCCGATTTGCTTGGCAATATTGACGTAAAGACTCAAGTTGATTAGTTGTAAAGTTCCAGACTTGTCCGATATCGCGATAAGCGATCGCCTGTTGACGGAGATCAGCTGTCCAAGATTGCCATTTGCGATCGCTATCGGCATCGTCAGGGCAAGTATTGATTAGTTCATTTAGAGCTATTGCTAAGCGAGGTTCGGACATCTCTTGGGCATATTCTAGAGCGAGGCTAAGGTCAAGTTCTAGATCAAGTCCGAGGTCTTCGCCATCTTTAGTCTCTACAGCTCGCACCAGATCAAAAGCAAGCTCAAGATTGAGGTTTTGATTTTGATAAAGATCAAGATCGAGTACCAATATTCGCGCTAATACATTGGCAAGGTT
>JAYTWB010000463.1:0-4317 GCA_043743655.1 Cyanobacteriota bacterium
GATTACGCCACCGATGAGGTCAGGGTTAATCGTCACCGCAAGTTCGACACTCTTCGATTTGGTCATAGATTTGACGCGATCGCATATTGTATCTTCTTGCTCTCTGCTCAATTGCAATGCCGAAGTAACCTCAGCAAGCGCAACTTGATCGATTACGCGCAATAGAGCTTTAAACTCACTGACGATTTCGCCTAAGAAGGCGATGCGTTTGCGATCAACTAGCAATAACAAAAAGCTCTTGGTAATCGCATTTACTTGCGAACCAAAAACGCCTTCGATTACACCTTTTTTAACGTTCTCACCAATTAGAGGACTAGCAAAAAGCTGAGTTAACTCAACTGAATCCGCTAGAGTATTTCCGATTAGGCGAACATCTGAAGCGATCGCATCGAGATTATTCTGCTCTTGAGCAAGAGACATCAGAGCCTCAGCATAGGGAGCAACAACGGCTTGACTAACAGAACTAGATTTCATGTTTTCTCCTAGTCAGAACTCAAAAGGGCAATGCTACGGTCGATTAGTTCAATCTGAGTAGCTTCACTCAAACCGCGATCAAAATAAGACTGCACACTCGCAAGCGCTTTTTCGGCAACTTGCTGACGCAACTGCACGATCACACGATCTTGTTCGGTAGCAATCTCTTGATCGGCAGATTCACGCAACCGCGCGATATCTGCATCAACCGTTGCCAAAATTAAATCAGCCGCGTGTTTGGCATCAGTTTCGGCTTGGTTCCGCAAGTTGTCTGACTCAGTTTTTGCTTGAGCTAGTTTTCCTTGTTGTACGGTGAGCTTGGCTGAAGCATCTTTTTGACGGTTCTCTGCATCAGCGATCGCCGATTGGATTGACTCCAAGCGCGCCGACAAGATTTTGCCTAAAAAGCCACGACCTGCATAGATCAAAAGACCGATGACGATTACTAAGTTGATGACGTTAGTTTCCAAAATATCGGAGTTAAATCCGAATCCTGAATGCTCTACCGCTTCACTGGCGAGTAAGACGAAATTTCTAATCATAAACGTTATTTCTATTACGCAATATCAGCCAGAAACTATCTGGGATTATGAAGACTAGGATTGTACTAAGTTACTTAACTAAGTTACCTAATAGCTTCTCTAGAACTTGGCGACTGAGTGATTCTACTTCTGCATCCAGAGATGCAGTTGCGTCTTGCTTTTGCTTGTCTATTTCCGCTTTAGCTGTAGCTACTTTTGCTTGCGCTTCGGTCATGGCAGCGCTAATACGTTCATTACGAATCTTATTTGCGCCCGATTGAGCAGTTGCTAAAATAGTTTGAGTTGCTTTACGAGCAGCAGATAGTTCTTGCTCATATTGCTTCACAACTATTTCTGATTTCTCTAGCCGCTCTTTCGCGCCGACAATTTGCTCTCTAACATAATCATCGCGATCGTCGATCGCCTTAGTTAGAGGCTTGAAGAAAATAACATTGAGAAGCGCAACGAAAACAACAAACTGCACCGCCATAATTGGAAGTGTGGCATTGATGTCAAACAAGCCGCCTTTATGTTCTACTGCTTCGGCAGCCATGAGAACAGTTGAAAAAAGGTTCCAAATTGTCATAGGTATATTACTTTTGATTGTCTAGAGTAGAGCAAGGGAGTTTTAATCCCCTTAGCTCTATCTCACAGAATCAGAAATGCTTAGGCGAAGGGATTAGCGAATAGCAATACGAGAGCAACAACTAGACCATAAATGGTAAGAGCTTCCATGAAAGCCAAGCTCAACAGTAGTGTGCCACGGATTTTGCCTTCAGCTTCAGGCTGACGAGCGATACCTTCAACAGCGCGGCTAGCGGCTGTACCTTGACCAATACCAGGTCCGATTGCTCCAAGACCAACGGCGATACTAGCGGCGATTACGGATGCTGAGGCTACTAATGGATCAATCACTGTTTTTTCCTTATTGAGATTATTGTTAACTTATTTACATTTATGGGAAGCAGTCTTCCCAAATCAACTGAGCTTAATGCTCATGTCCTTCATCACCATGTCCTTCCATCGCTTCACCGATGTATGACGCTGCCAGCGTAGAGAAAATCAATGCTTGAATGGCGCTGGTAAATAATCCCAGAATCATCAATGGCAGAGGCACAAACAAAGGTACGAGGAGAACCATTACCCCTACAACTAGCTCATCGGCGAGGATGTTTCCGAAAAGACGGAAGCTTAGCGAAAGGGGCTTTGTGAAATCTTCTAGAACCCATAACGGAAGGAGAAACGGAGAAGCTTGGATATATCTAGTGAAGTATTCCAAACCGCGCTTGCTCAATCCAGCATAAAAATAGGCTAGGGATACTAACAATGCTAGAGCGATCGTGGTATTGATGTCGCCTGTCGGGGCAGCAAGCTCACCCTCTGGCAATTCGATCAATTTCCAAGGAACTAGCGCACCTAACCAGTTAGACACAAAGATAAACAAGAATAGACTACCAACAAATGGCACCCATTCTCGGTAATGCTTTTCGCCAATCTGGTCTTTGGCGATGCCCTGAACGTATTCCAGAGCATATTCCATGAAATTTTGAAAACCTGCGGGAACGCGCTGGTCAGCTTTGGCGGTGCTAGAGCCGATAAGTGCAGCCACGAGGACTGCGCCCATGACAACCCAGCTAACGATTAATACTTGACCATGTACTACGAAATCGCCGAATTGCCAATAAAAGTGTTTGCCCACTTCTAGTGCAGCAAAACTGGTTTTATAGTCAAAAGTTACTAAATCGATCATGTTCGATATGTTACAACCTGTAGGAGGTCAAATCAGTGAGAATTAGACCCATTGCTCAAATCTTGAGCAAGAATCGCTAAAACAGCTACTTTATAGGTCATAAAGCCGAGGAAAGCAGGCAGAATATGCAGCTGATCAGATTTAGCAGCGATCGCAATCAGAAGTATAAATAACCCCAGCCGCGAGAAACCAAGTCGATTGGACTCACCGCCCAATCGATCAACTCCCTTAGTGAGCATTCTGAAATAGATCGTGCCGACCAATGCGCCCAAAGCATAACTGAGTGCGATGTTCCACCCGTATACCACCAACACGACTAGACCAATCAAGAATCCAGCGGCGATGGTTAGGACTAACAGCTTATATTTGAGACGATTGTACTCTTCCATGCCATCAGAAACTGATGTGGATGAGGTTTCTACAACCGCCTGTGTGGCTGTGCTGTTTTTTGCGGGGATGATCTTCACTGTTGGCTTTTAGCAAAAATTGCTGATTATTTAAGTGAAGAATGGGTACTTGAGGTAGTACTCAAAAATGGGTGTCAAAAGACTTGGATGTAGCTGCCTACAACGTTGTAAAGCATATCACGCAAGGTGTCACATTTTTTTGGTGAGTCTTGAACAAACAAATACAAGTCAAGTCAAAGCGCCCACTCATACTTGCTGATAGAAACTTTGTAATAGGTATTTCGTCTATGTTGGGGTGTTACGATAACAAAAAGTTTTTGATAAGTCCTAAAATTTTAAGTTTAAAAAAGTTTAAAACTTTAAGCCTTTATCAAAAATTTATTCTTTCTTGTGAGCATCCAGTATTTGCAACCTATGTCCACATCCTTCGCTAAGCCTCGCCTGTTTAAGTTTGCTTTCCAAGCCGCAGTTTTGTCTCTTGTCTCCTCTGCTGCTTTACTGCCTTTAGGGGCGATCGCACAACCTCAGAAGCCTCAAGTACAGTCACAGCCAGTTAATACTCCCACAGCACAGCCTCTGGAATCTACTAAGCCAAATTCGCTTGAGAATAGCGTGTTTAGTATTTCGGGCGGTCAGCGATTGATGTCGGAGTCGATGACGGCAATTAGTCAGCAAAACTATGACCAAGCTGTAACTAAGTTGCAAGATGCTCGTCAAGTTTTTAACCAACTATCAAATTTCTATCAAGAGCTAACTACCAGCTTTTCAGGTATTGATAATCGTATTTCTGATAGTCATCGCCGCCGAGCTTTGCAGTCGGCTCAATTGCGCGATGAGGCAACATATCAGCTGGCGGTGGTCTATCGGGCAAAAAACCAACCTGAACTTGCTGTGCCTTTGTTAATCCAGTTGATTCGCAGTCAAGCACCAACTCGCGATTTGGGCAACCAAGCTTATCAGCAATTGTTTGAGCTAGGTTTTGTAGACGCGCAATTTGTGCGTCCTAACGCGGCTGCCCCAAAATAGTTCCACTTTCCTAAGAGCTTTTTGCCCACCAAGCTAAGCCATAGCGCTGGCTTGGTGAACTTGTTGCAGGTGATTTAAATACGACTCTGAGTTTGTATTTGCCTGATGTGGGAATTTTAATAAAAATATGCTGTAAGTT
>JAYTWB010000464.1:0-2432 GCA_043743655.1 Cyanobacteriota bacterium
CTTCTTTTGAGACTATTTCTTAGACTAGGCGATCGCCATAATTAATCGCAAAAGTTATGATAGTTGTGATTAAGATTAAAGGATAGACAATCCACGAAGCGATATTTAAATAGCGGAAGGCTTTTGTATATCCAGCTTTATCTAAATTCGCACCGATCGCAGTCACAATAATTGGGATCAGACATAGAGAAAAGTAGACATAAAACACATATTCCATCACCACGGTATAGCCAACTTCGGGTAATTGATTATTAAAGGATAGTAACAACACAATTCCTGATAGCAAAGCTGAAGCAGGAGCCATCGTCCGCGGTACAAACATCGTGTAAGGGAAGAACAAACAACAATAAGCCATTAAAGACAATAAAAGTAATGGCAGAAGATTTTTATATAAAAACACTAAGGTTTTGCGCTGGAAAGTCATGCGAATACTTAAACCAGGATACTCAACTTGAGCTTTGGATTGGAATAAATCAGGATCGCCTTGAGTGGAAGTAACTCGCGAAGAATCTTGGAAATAGGTGATGTTTTTGAAATTCCAGAGTTGTAATCCTTGGAATGGTTTGCGTTCTTCTGCTTCAGTTTTGGGCAGTTTCAAGCCAATGGTATCGATCGCATAGATTAATCTTTCGGTGGATAGATTAGGATTATCAAAACGTAAATTTAATTTTTGCGAATCAAATGGATAATCACGAAAATCAAAGGCATTCCGAAACTCACCGCGGACTCGATAGAGACGATAGTTTAGACCATTAACGATTTGAGCTTTGACAGGTGACTTGGAATCAAATACTGGTGCATTTGGATTTACGCTATTGGTAACCGCATCAGGAAACTGGATTTCTGTCGGTTCATCATTGCCGTTATAGCGAAACCAAACATAAAAGTCGGCGGTAAAAGTGGCTTTGTCAATCCGATTTAGCTTATTAATATCCAGCCCTGCATACACTACGCGTTGCCGCCAAAAATATTGATCTCCTGATTGGACAATACTTCCTGCTTGCAGTTCTTTCGGTAGATTTAAACGTTCAGGATTCGGGATTGGCGTAAATTGTTGCGGCGCTGATATGAGCTTGTAGTTTTGAAATTGAGCAAGGCGAACAGGCTGATCACTATTCCGATCGCTATTAAAATAGAGCAATCCTGTTAATCCGCGTAAAGCCACTTTGCGACTATTGAGTTTAGCTAGAGCATCGCGGACTTGTTCGCGATCGCTTTCTAAACTTGCCGCCGTTGATTTGGGATTAGCTTTACGAATTGCATCTACCGCCGCGATCGCTGCCTCATAAAACTTGGCTCCTAAATAAGAAGGAGTTTTGTTGTAGGTTTTTTGATAAGTGGTAAGAAAATCTTGAGCATCGGCTCCTGCGCTATCAAATAAAATCGGCGCGGGTACATACATTTCGTCAGTAAAGAAGCCAAATTTTTTCTTCTCTTCATCATATTTCTCAAACCGCTTTGCAAAAGACTCACGCGCCAGAGCTTGCTCACCTAAAACCCGATTTTTTAGCCCTTTCTGTTTGAGCGCGACCAAAAAGTCTTCGGCAACTTCTTCTTTGGTCAAAGTTAGAAATAAAATCCCTGCTTCAGGTTCCGCCGCCAGATCATTGATAATTTGCTGAATTGACTGCTGGCGCGTGCTGGGATCAGAGTCAATTCCCCAAATCCGCTGAATTTTGCCATTGCCATTATTTTCAAAAGCAGACTTAATTACTTGCGACTGAGTCTCCTCATTTTTACTAGCTTTGTCATAAATTACGCTAGCAGTTTTGAACTGGAGTACTTGCTGTGCGTAGATCGATAAAGTGTTGGCAAGGGCTGTATTTGTATAAATAATCCGAAAGTAATAGGGGCGATCGCTAGTTACTTTGGCATTATTAGCAGTACCTGTGATGGCAGGTATCTTTTGCTGTTGATAAATATCCCCCGCTGCGATCGAGGCATCGGAAGATCGATGCCCTAAAACCACAAGTGCTTCACTTTTAGCAATCTCATTAGCAACTTGACTCGCACCTTCAGTAGTGCCTTTGTCATCAAAAATATTTAATTTAAGTGGGCGACCATTGATGCCACCATCACGATTGGTCGCTTCGATATAAAGCTTGATGCTGTCCACTATTTCTTGACCGCCACTAGCGCCATCTCCACTGAGAGGTGCTGCCACGGCGATCGCGATCGGATTACCCTCGGCTCTCAAACCTTGAGGATATATGCCACCGAGCGACACTACAACTAATACCGTGATCATTGCGATCGCTAAAAATTTTGCAAATGCTTTACTCATGAAACCTCAAGATTTTTGATGTAAACCAGATAAATTTTTGAAAGCGCCACTTCGCGGCGCTTTCAAAAATTTATCTGGGTTTTTAATAGGCGCAAAGCGCAGGAATGATGTCCCGCGCAGGAGATCGTCACTGCTTCGGCAATATCAG
>JAYTWB010000465.1:0-1896 GCA_043743655.1 Cyanobacteriota bacterium
TAGAAAGCGAAGTGGCAGATGACCTATGGCCATTACCCACATACCAAGAAATGCTTTTCATTAAGTAATTTCAAACCCATAAATAAAAAAGCAGCGCTAAGCGCTGCTTTTTTATTTATGGGTTTAATCTTGGGGCATCTTCGCGATCAGGCAAATCAGCGATCGCATTACGCGCGAGTTTTGTGGCGTAGATGGTGACAACAACTGTAGCAATAAAACCAATAATGCGAATCGCCCATTGAATTGTATCGGTGGATTGACTTTCAGTGCCAATACGAGCAACATCGCCAGCAAGAGAACCAATATAGACATACATTACCGTCGCAGGAATCATTCCCACTGAAGCGATCGTATAGTCTTTGAGGCTGACACCAGTTATGCCAAATACATAATTTAATAAACTGAATGGAAATAGAGGCGATAGGCGAGTTAGTAAAATAATTTTGAATCCTGAATGAGCAACAGCTTGATCGATCGCTACAAATTTTTGATTACCTGCAATTTTTTTGCCAATCCAGTCACGAACTAGATAGCGTCCAATCAGAAATGAAGCGATCGCGCCCAATGTTGCACCGACAAATACATAGAGAGAACCTAAACCCACGCCAAAGACTAATCCTGCACCTAAAGTCAAGATTGTGGCAGGGATGAAGGCAATAGTTGAGATGATATACAAGGCGATAAAAGCAAAACCACTGAGATAGCCTAGACTTTCAGTCCATTGCAAAACATCATGAAGTAATTCTGATAACATTAGCCGCACCTATCGCTGTGATCGATTTCTATTTGATGAATCTATATAGGATAGATTTTAATTGGCAATAGCCGCATTATCCCAATCGATAAGCTTGAGTGTCCTACAACTGAATAACTTTTATCACTTGCGCCAAAATCTCTTACCCAACGCGATCACTACAACATCAACAGCTTTATTTTCGACATATTAACGTGATATGAAGGATAATTAGATTTTTATAGCGTTTATAAATTCATGTCTGTTCGAGTTCGCATTGCACCAAGTCCCACGGGTAATCTGCATATTGGCACTGCGCGTACTGCCATCTTTAATTGGCTGTATGCTCGTCATCACAATGGCACATTTATCCTCAGAGTCGAAGATACTGATCGCGATCGCTCTAAGGACGAGTACACCCAAAATATTTTGGAAGGTCTGGCATGGCTGGGAATCAATTTTGATGAGGGACCATTTTTTCAGACCCAACGTAGCGATCGCTATATTGCCAACGTGCAGAAGTTGCTAGCTGAGAAAAAAGCTTACTTTTGTTACTGTACCGAAGCTGAACTAGACACAATGCGGGAGACCCAAAAAGCGAATAAGCAAGCCCCACGTTATGACAATCGCCATCGCCATCTCACGGACGAGCAGCGTCAAACCTTTGCTGATCAAGGTCGCCGTCCCGTAGTTCGTTTTATCATCGAAGAGCCACGCACGATCGCTTGGAATGATCTCGTTCGCGATACGGTGTCTTGGAGTAGCAGCGATCTTGGCGGAGACATGGTAATTGCCCGTGTCGATGAACAAGGCAATATCGGCTTACCTTTATATAACTTTGCCGTGGTCGTGGATGACATTGACATGCAGATTACTCAAGTGATTCGCGGTGAAGATCATATTGCGAATACAGCTAAACAGATTTTGATCTATGAAGCATTAGGAGCCACACCGCCACAGTTTGGACATACGCCTTTGATTCTCAATCCGCAAGGAGCCAAAATCTCTAAACGTGATGGCGCAACTTCTGTATGGGAATTTCGGAATATGGGCTATATTCCTGAAGCTTTTAATAACTATATGGCTCTGCTCGGGTGGTCGCCTAGCGATGGGAAAGAACTATTTACGATGCAAGAAGCTGCGCAGATTTTTAGCTTCGATCG
>JAYTWB010000466.1:0-3143 GCA_043743655.1 Cyanobacteriota bacterium
GCGAGTCTGGTGGCGATGCGTAGTCATTTTTGTGCCATTAATCTGGTTGATTTTGAGACTGCGCCTCAGCAAAAACTCATCGACTGCAACCTTAAAAAAACTGGCGATCGAGTCGCGTAAATTATTAACCCGTTTGGGCCCTGCTTTCATTAAAATCGGTCAAGCTCTCTCGACCCGTCCTGATATCGTACCGCCCGTATTCATGGACGAACTTGCAGAATTGCAAGATCAGCTCCCACCATTTCCCAATGCGATCGCCTTTCAATTTATTCGCGATGCATTAGGATCAGCTGCTTCTGAAGTTTATGCAGAAATCTCGGACGATCCGATTGCGGCGGCTTCCCTCGGACAAGTCTATAAAGGCAAACTCAAAACAGGTGAACTTGTCGCTATCAAGGTGCAACGTCCTGGCATCGCTGAAGGAATTGCTCTTGATATGTATATTCTGCGCGGCATTGGCACATGGCTAAAAAAGACTTTCAAATTTGTTCGCACCGATTTAGCGGCGATCCTTGATGAGTTTGCTAGCCGTATTTTTGAAGAAATGGACTATACCTTTGAAGGTCAAAATGCGGAAAGGTTTGCGAAATACTATGGACAACTAGAAGGAATTTACGTTCCTAAAATTTATTGGGACTATACTGCTAAGCGCGTGCTGACAATGGAATGGATTGAAGGCATCAAGCTAACTAACGTGCAGAAAGTTAAAGAAGCGGGTTTTGATAGTCGCCAGATCATTGAAGTTGGGGTGCAATGCTCTCTGCGTCAATTACTTGACTATGGCTATTTTCATGCCGATCCACATCCTGGCAACTTGTTGGTGATGGGCGATGGTAGTCTTGCCTATCTAGATTTTGGGATGATGAGCCAAGTTTCTGCGGAACAACGTTTTGGACTAATCGAGGCGATCGTCCATTTAGTTAATCGCGATTTTACGGCACTCTCCAAAGACTATGTGCGTCTGGGCTTTTTGAGTGGAGATATTGATTTTGCATCGATCATACCTGCTCTATCACAAGTATTTAATCCGCCTGAAGGTCAAAGTCTGACGGAAATGAATTTTAAAGACATGACCGATCAACTTTCCCAAATCATGTATGACTATCCATTCCAAGTTCCTGCTTACTATGCTCTAATTATCCGATCCCTAGTCACGCTTGAAGGCATTGCGTTTAGTGTTGATCCTAAGTTCAAAGTATTAGCAGTTGCCTATCCCTATGTCGCCAATCGTCTACTCAACGATTCTTCTCCTGAATTAAGAATGGCACTGAAAGATTTACTTTTCCGCGATGGTGAGTTCCGTTGGAATCGCTTAGAAAATCTCTTAAGTAATGCTCAAACAAATCCTGACTACAACTTCAATGGAACTCTGGACAAAGGAATCGATTTCTTACTTTCGGATCGTAGTGAATTTATGCACGATCGCATCATTGATGAGATCGTCAAAGGTATTGAGGTCGAGACTAACAAGCGTTTGCCCGCCAGCTTCCGCAGTTCAGTAATCGGCGATATGGCTAAGACTGAAACCACTTCTAGCTTGGGACATATCAGCAAGTTATGGTCAATATTGCAAAATGATAAAGCGATCGCGCCCACGGATATTTTGCCCCTAGCAACTCGCATTCTCACCAAGCGCCAGACGCTCACTATTGGGCGCGATGTCGTTTCCAAACTTGCTCAGCGATCGCTAGTTAGAGCCGTGCGTGGCGTACTACTTCGTGACGAGAAAAAATATCAAGATGATCAACAACAAGAACTATTGGATAATTCTGGAGAACGGGAATTAGTTGGCTCTGGTTTGAGGCGATCAGTAAATGGTCGTAGTTGGTAGAGTAATTGGTAGATAGGACTCAATATGCTGCGTTAAAATGCTTTTGAGCAAACAAAATAATCACTATGCCAAAGCCTAAAACTACTCTCATCCTTAATCCCAAACCTCAATCGCAAATTACTCTTAGCGAATATGTCACTGCGATCGCATGGTCATCAAATAGCAAATATATCGCTGCGGCGACTGCTTCAGGTGAGTTAGCTCTATTCGATGAGGCAAAGGCAGGTAATGACCTTTCCCAAAAGTTGTATAAATTGCAGGAGCCAACCGAAATTTCGGTGGACTATTTGGGATTTTCGGCGGATGGGCGTTGGATTGCGGCTGGGGGGCAGGATGGGAAGGTGCAAGTCTGGGACTTAAATCAGGATTTGGGAGATCATAAACCTGCGATCGCCAAAGTCCTTGATTTTGGCAAAACATGGATTGAGCATCTAGCTTGGCATCCTACGCGCTCTGAGTTTGCATTTAGCTTCGGCAAATATGTTCAAGTCTGGAGCGCTGAGACTCTGGATGTGATTACGACTTTGCATTTTGAGAACTCGACTGTCCTCGCGATCGCATGGCATCCAAGCGGGGAATTACTCTCAGTGGGCGGCGATGGCGGTCTTAAAGTCTGGTCATCGAAAGATTGGTATGCCGACCCCATTATATTTGAGATGCCCACGGCGGCCGCCAAGATGGTTTGGAACCATAGCGGAGAATATCTAGTCACTAGTACACTCGACAATCTTGTAGTGGTCATGCAATGGTTAGGAACAGACTTCGATGCTTCACCTTGGCGGATGCAGGGCTTTCCCGGCAAGATTCGCTCCTTTGATTGGTCATCTACCAAGATTTCGCCGTTGTTATCTTCCTCCAGTGGTTCTGATATTGTTGTTTGGGAAAAGCACGCCGACTTGAATGTGGGCTGGGAAGGGGAAGTGATCAAGGGGCATAACTCCACGGTTGGCTTTGCTTGCTTTAAGCCCAAATCAGAAGTACTCGCCTCGGCTGATGCTAATGGCAGGATTGCGATTTGGAAAGACGCTAAGGATTGGGTACAAGCTTTAGATACTCCAATGGGAGAAATTACGGCTTTGCAGTGGCAACCTCAAGGCAAAAAACTAGCAGCAGCTAATGCTGATGGCGACCTAATGATCTGGGCTGAATCATCACAGGGTAAAGGTTTTCGCTAGAGCCTGAAAATAAGTGCCGCTTTGCACCACTTATTTTCAGGCTCTAGAAATCGGTGCGAAGCGCCGATTTCAATATGGATTTTAAAAGCATCCAAACCATGATATTATTACGACTGCTTTGCTTACCAAAGACGCTG